>SBBG01000089.1 GCA_005240065.1 Gammaproteobacteria bacterium
AGGCATTCGATGTCAGGCCGACGGTTTCCAGGCCGTCGCCGTCGAGGTCGAGGATGATGGGGTCGCGGGGGGAAACCCAGGTTTTGGCGCGGTCAAAGAGGTCTTTGACGGAATCAGGGAGGTTGTTGTACCAATCTTTGAAGGTGTCGAGGATGTCTTTTTTGAGTTGATCCAGGAACCGATCTCCAACATCGGAAATGGCGTTTTTCGCCGCATCTATCAGGTCTCTGATTGACTTCCAGGGATCGAGATCATTGAAAACATCCGAAGGCACCTGACGGGCATCTTCCATGCCAAGCGCATCCGTCCAGTCGAGCCCTTTGTGCTTGGGGCCGGGCAATACTTTGTCCAGAACATCGCCAATACCTCGGGTAATGCTGCCGTCTATGGCAGTTTCCGGTGGTAGGCCATTATTTTCTACGGCATCGCGGTAGCTTTTCTCGATTTGTCTCGAGTTGGGTAATACCCCACCATTTCCTCTAATGTCGCGCACATATTGCCGAAAATGCTGCTCTGCAACGTCGTTGAACTTGTCTCTATATGCATCGGGACCGGCAACGTTATCCCAGTAGTTCTTCACCATTCTGTTCATGACTTCGTCATACACATCCCGGCTGTTGCCGGATGTCACAACGTAGGCGTTGTCCGCGTAATTGTCGCCGATCGAAGCCAAGTATTCCCAGCCCCCTTTATAATCACCCGAGTCGACATAAGACTGTGCGATGGAAAGTTGATTGTCGGTAATGCTAAGCGCCATGGTTATTTCCCCTGTCCGGTTGATTCTGTATTCGCTGCCTGTTCGAAGCGATCGAACATCGCTTTCAAAGCGGTGTCGATTTCACGCCAATGCGGCAAGTATTTAGCACTGTATGTGTACTCAAGTGCGATTCCATTTTTGTAATTGGATTTCACTCTGCAACTAGGCGAGAAAGCATGCTTGGGGTCGTTATTTTCTGGCTCTGGATCACAGCTAATAATCAACTCCAAATCATCTCCAATAGGAAAATAGGCATCCTCCATTCTTTTAAATGCAAAACGAATTAACCCATGGGTATCTGGCATTCTGGTAGCAAACTTATCCTCACCACGCAAGTAGCTCTCTCGAAAACGATTAAACCAATCCGTCGTACCTAGCGAGTTGGTAATGTCGACTTCGACCCTATCGCCATGCCCCCTCACTTTCCAGCGCACCTCATCCTCGGGGTAGTAAGGTTTCAGATCGGGAAGCAAGACGCTCAACGACAAAGCCCCGACCTTCACTCGTTCTGGCTTGGCTGTCGGCCAATAGCCGCGTTTTTCTATTGCTTGCCCGTAGCTGTACCGCATTGGCACGTTGTAACGGCGTCCTTCCATTTCGATGCGAATGACTTCGCTTTCGAGGTTTCTCTTACCTTCTTCAGTCATGCTCTCTGCCATTCTTTCTCTCCAGTTAATCATCACATTTGCCGCGAATTCCGGCGATACCATCGCTATACCCCTCAGCAGGTAGTCAGGTCGCCACCATGCAACACTTGCCACTACTGTCGCAAACAGGAGCACGGCGAGGCTCAATGAAATTACCCACTTTCTCACGCCGCCATTCTCCACACATCATTCGCGCAGCCGCCGAGCAACGGTATTGGATTGAGATCCTTGGGGAAATTTTCTGGCAAAGTGCTAGGGTCAGTCTGCTTATCCAGTACAAGGTCGCCCTTCTTGATGGCATCCAAGACTCGTTCTGCGATTTGACGGTCAGTTGCATTTTTTGGCGCATTCCTTCCGATGTCTCGACCCTTTTCGTTGTTTATAAGGTCTCCGCGCATATCGCGCTGCGGATTATTCTTTCTATCCAACTCGACGCGATCCCCAGCCACTCGCGACATGTCCTCGCCGAATTCTCTTACCCATATAGCATGGGTATATGCATGGCGAAAGGCATCATACTCAAGATCGTTTTGCGTTCCCAGAGACGGATCGTTTGCTTTGGGGCGGCCCAAGTCCTTCCATGCGTCCGCTGCGTTGTTCTCCCACCATTGCCGTCCAAAAGGGCCTTTCCAAGGAATTGGATTGTCAGACATTTTCAAATACCCCTCTTCATCCGAATTACAAATGCATTGTCGTAATCACCTGACGAACCGGTGGCTCGTGGTTCGCTTCTAATCACCTCAAAAGACCCACTTCCCCCGACGCAACCATCGCTATCGTTGGTGATGCCATTAATAGCGGCGTTTTCAATCAAGTAAATTCTCGTGGATCTTGTTTCCGAGAAAAAAATCAGGTACCAGATTCCATCTTCTGATGGCAGCTTGTCTTTTGGGGTCGACAGCTTTTGTTCCTCGTTGAGTTCCTTTCTTCCATCAACGCCACTATACGAACCCACTGCACAGATAAGAGTTTCGCCTGAGTCCATCAGTGTTTTTGCTGGCATCTGCTGAAGAGCAATAATTCTTGCCAAAAAAACCTGCGGAACTTCGTAGTCGCGCATTAATTCCTTCCTCTCCTTTTCCCCATACCAGACGATGAACGCAGAGTAACGGGTCAAGTCTTCAGAGTAACGGGGCAAGTCTTGACATAACTGCTTTACCTTTCACCATTGATCACTTTACTCACTGTAGAATAGTGCACCCCGGCATGACGAGCAATCGCTGCCATGCTATACCCATAGTCCAGAAACGCCTTCCGAATTGCCTCGTCGCGCAAGGCTTTATCGCCTTGAACTGCTTTGGTAAACATTCTTGTCAGGCTG
>SBBG01000119.1 GCA_005240065.1 Gammaproteobacteria bacterium
GTGCGTGCGTTTGTATTCTGAACAGGACTATCTGTTGCGGCCGCGTTTCACCACGCCGGAGATCCAGCGTGCCAATCTGGCGGCGGTGATCCTGCAAATGAAGGCGCTGCGTCTTGGCGAGGTCGAGCAATTTCCCTTCATGGACCCGCCCGATCCGCGCCTGATCAAGGATGGTTACCAGACGCTGGCCGAGCTCGGTGCGCTGGACGAGCGCCGCGAATTGACGGCGCTCGGTCGTCAGCTCGCCCAGTGGCCGGTGGATCCGCGCATCGGACGCATGATTCTGGCGGCGCGCGACGGGCATTGTCTGGACGAGATGCTGATCATCGCCAGCGCCCTGAGCATCGCCGACCCGCGTGTGCGGCCACTGGAGGCGCAGCAGCAAGCCGACGAGCGCCATCGGGCGTTCATGGACGAGCGTTCCGACTTTCTGGGCTACCTGAAACTGTGGCAGACCTTCGAGGAGCGGTCGCGCCATCTCACCAACAGCAAGCTGCGCCGCTGGTGCGAGGAAAACTACCTCTCTTATGTGCGCATGCGCGAGTGGCATGACATCCATGCCCAGTTCCATACGTTGGTCAGCGAGGCTGACTGGCGGTTGAACCAGCAACCCACCGACTACGGCGCGCTGCACCGCGCCCTGCTCGCCGGCCTGCTCGGCAACATCGCGCTGAAGGGCGAGGGCCGCGACTATATCGGCGCGCGGCAGACCAAGCTCGCTATCTTTCCCGCCTCCAGTCTGTTCAAGAAGCCGCCGCGCTGGCTGGTGGCGGCGGAACTCATCGAGACCACGCGCCTGTATGCCCATACCGTGGCGCGCATCGAGCCGGAATGGCTGGAAGCCGTGGGCGCTCATCTGCTGCGCCGCAGCCATTCCGATGCACATTGGGAAAAGAACAGCGCCCAGGTGGTCGCCTATGAGCGCGTCACACTGTTTGGTCTACCGCTGGTGACCCGGCGCCGCGTCCACTATGGTCCCGTCGATCCGGCGCTTTCCCGCGAGATCTTCATCCGTGCCGCACTGGCGCAGGGCGAATACCGCAGCAATGCGCTCTTCTTCAAGCACAATCGCGCCCTGCTCGCCGAGCTGGAGGAAATGGAGCACCAACAGCGGCGCAGCGGTATCGTGGCCGACGAGCAGCAGCTCTACGCCTTTTATGATGAGCGCATTCCCGCCGGCATTTACAATGGTCCGCTGTTCGAGCGCTGGCGCAAGGAAGCCGAGCGCGGCAATCCGCGCCTGCTGTTCATGACGCGCGAAGATCTGATGCGCGAAGGCGCGGCCGTCGCCACCGCAGGCCGGTTTCCGCCACAGATCGAGGGATTGCCGCTCAGCTATCGTTTCAAGCCCGGCGCGGAAGACGACGGCGTCACCGTCACCGTGCCCGTGGTCATTCTCAACCAGCTCCGCCCCGAACCCTTCGAATGGCTGGTGCCGGGGCTGCTGCGCGAAAAAATCGTCGCCCTGCTCAAGTCCCTGCCGCAAGGGCTGCGGCGCAATTTCGTGCCCGTGCCCCAGTTCGCCGATGCCTGCATGGCGGCGCTGAAGCCCAATGAGGGAGCGCTGACCACGGCATTGGCGGTCTGCCTGCGCAAGATCACCGGCGTGGAGATCCCGCCCACGGCCTGGCGGCCCGACGCTCTGCCTACCCATTTGCGCATGAATTTCCGCGTGATCGACAGCCAGGGCAAGACTGTGGCCCAAGGCCGCGATCTGACCGCCTTGCAGCAAGGCCATCGCGGCCAGGCACAGGCCGCCTTCGCCGATCTGCCACGCAACGAGTTCGGCAGAACCGGCATCACCGCATGGGATTTCGGCGAACTTCCCGAGCATGTCGAGTTTCAGCGCGGCGGTTTGCATTTGACAGGCTATCCCGCCTTGGCCGACGAGCAAGGCGCGGTGGCGCTGCGCCTGTCCGACACACCCGAAGCGGCGGCGCAGGCCATGACCGCGGGGCTACGCCGCCTGTACATGCTGCAACTGCCGCAACAGATCAAATATCTGGAAAAGAACCTGCCGGGTTTTCCGGCGATGTGTCTGCGCTATCACACGCTGGGCGGCTGCGAATCGCTCAAGCAGGATCTGATCGAGGCCAGCGTGACGCGCGCCTTCCTCAACGGCGCAACGCCCCGCAATCAGCAGCACTTCGAGCAGCGAAAGGCGCAGGGTCAGGAGCGTCTGGTCTCAACGGCCAACGAGCTGTGCGCATTGGCGGGCAACATCCTCGCCGAATACTCCGAGCTTGAAAAGGCGCTGGCCGTCAAACAGCCGCCCGCCCATCATGCGGCGGTGGCCGACATGCGCGCGCAATTGCAGCGGCTGGTGTATCCCGGTTTCGTCACGCAAACCCCCGCCGACTGGCTGATCCATCTGCCGCGTTACCTCAAGGCCATGCGCCTGCGCCTGGAAAAACTGCCGCGCAACCTGGAGCGCGACCGTCAGGCGATGAGTGAAATCAACCCACTGTGGCAACAGTATGAACAGCGCGCCGCGGCGCCGGGCAAGGCGGGCGCCGATAACGCCGCGCTGGATCGCTATCGCTGGATGATGGAAGAATTGCGTGTGTCCCTGTTCGCGCAGGAACTTAAGACGATTGCTCCGGTTTCGGCGCCGCGGCTGCGGAAACTATGGGATGAAATAATTGGAAGGGCTGGATGAGGGGTATCGGTTGGGGGTGGGCTACAGAACACGGCTAAAGCCTTCCCAGAACAGTGGGGATTGGTTTAGACTGTCCCTGTTGCTCGCAGCACGGACAAAACAGACAAAAACCCCCGCAGTCTGACGGCATTCGCAACAGATTGGCCTGAAAATCAACCACATCAGAGTACTGTCTGTGCGCCCGATTGAAAAACCCGCCGTTTCCCGGTTCGAGAGTGGCCAGAGGTTCGCTACCCCATGATGCCCGCCACGCTTGGTGGCAAGGATGTCACTTGGCTTCTCGAACGCGCCAGCGACGCCATGGTGATCGCCGATGCCGCCGGAAACATCGTCTATGCTAATCCCGCCGCCGAGCATCTGCTCGGTTACAGCCGCGACGAGTTCGCGCTACTCACGATCGAACGGCTGATCCCGGAGCGCTTGCGCGCACGGCATGTCGCGCGACGCAAGGACGGCCATGAGTTCCCGGTGGACGTGAGTTTGAGTCCTCTGGGCGCGGACGCGGATCAACCGGTGCTCGTCACCATGCACGACATCAGCCGGCGCAGGCAGGCCGAGGCGGCGCTGCGCGAGAGCGAAGCGCGCTTGCGCGCCGTCGTCGAGACCGCAGTGGATGCCATCATCACTATCGACGAGCGCGGCATTATCAATGCCTTCAATCCCGCCGCGGAGCGCCTGTTCGGTTACCCGGCGGCGGAAGTCACGGGACGGAACGTTGCGTTGCTCATGCCGTCGCCCGATCGCGAAGCGCATGACGGCTACATTCAACGTTATTTGCGGACCGGCGAAAAGCGCATCATCGGCATCGGCCGCGAAGTCATGGTGCGGCGGCGCGATGGCTCGACGTTTCCGGTGGAGCTGGCGGTAAGCGAGTTCACGCTGGGCGAACAGCGTCTGTTCACCGGCATGGTGCGTGACATCAGCGCGCGTAAACAGGCCGAGGCACGCCAGGCGCAACTGCTGCAAGAGCTCGAGGCCGCCAACGAGGAGCTGAAGAATTTCGCCTATGTGGTGTCGCACGACCTGAAGGCGCCGTTGCGCGGTATCGGTTCGCTGGCCGACTGGCTGATGAGCGACTACGCCGACAAGCTCGATGATCAGGGCCGGGAGTACCTGGCGCTGATGAAAAACCGCGTCAGTCGCATGGACGCACTGATCGACGGCGTGCTCGAATACTCGCGCGTCGGACGCATCAGGGAGACCCGCGTCGCGGTGGAGTTGGATGTGCTGGCGGCGGGGGTGATCCAGATGCTCGCGCCGCCGCCGGGCATCACGGTCGTCGTCGAGCCGTTGCCCACGGTGGTGGCCGAGCGCACGCGCATGCAGCAGCTATTTCAAAACCTGATCGGTAACGCCATCAAGCATCTGGACAAGCCGCAGGGGAAGGTCCGCGTCGCCTGTGCCGACGCCGGCGGCTGCTGGACCTTCAGCGTCGCCGACAATGGCCCGGGTATCGAATCGCGCTACCACGAGCGCATCTTCCATCTGTTCCAGACCCTCGCGCCGCGTGACCGCAAGGAGAGCACCGGTGTGGGTCTGGCGCTGGTGAAGAAGATCGTCGAGCTGTACGGCGGCCGGGTCTGGCTCGAATCGGCGCCCGGCCAAGGCAGCACCTTTTATTTCACGCTACCCAAGACAGACCTGCAATTAAAGAGGCAAAAAGATGAAAAATCATGGTAAACCCATACTCCTGATCGAGGACGACCAACTCGATGCCATGACCGTCCGGCGTGCGCTCAAGGAGCTGCACGTGACCAATCCCCTGGCGCATGTCGAAAACGGCGATGAGGCGCTGGCCTACCTGCGCGATACCGATGAAACGCGCCCCTCACTGATTCTGCTCGATCTCAACATGCCGGTCATGGGTGGTATCGAGTTCCTGCGCGTGGCCAAGATGGATGACGATCTAAAGCGCATCCCGGTGGTGGTGCTCACAACCTCGGAGGAGCAGCGCGACAAGGTCGAAAGCTTCGATCTCGGCGTGGCCGGCTATATGCGCAAGCCGGTGGACTACAGGCAATTCGTCGAGACCATGCGCACCATCGACGCCTACTGGACCGTGAGCGAGCTGCCGGAATGAGTAAGATCATGGCCAAAACCCCGGTGCGTGTGCTGCTGGTCGAGGACGACGCGATCGATCGTCTGGCCTGCCGGCGCGCGCTGGCGCAACATCCCGATTACGATTTTCACCTCATCGAGGCGGAAACGGGGCGGCAGGGCATGCAACTGCTGCACGAACAACATCCAGACCTGGTGTTGCTCGATTACCGGCTACCGGACCTGGATGGGCTAGAGTTCCTGGCCGAGCTCAAACACGAAGAGGGAACGCCCGGGGCGCTGGTGGTGATGCTCACCGGCTCCGATGATGTCGGCGTGGCGGTCGCAGCCATGAAGCGTGGGGCGCGCGACTATCTGGTGAAGGACAACGGGCGCGAGTATCTCGGTCTGCTGCCGGCGGTGGTCGAACGCGCGCTGCGCGAGCAGCGCCTGGACATGGAGAAACGCGCGGCCGAGGCCAGGTATCGCGCACTGGTGGAGCAGATCCCGGCCATCGCCTACACCGCGGCGCCGGATATGCCCGGTCACATGCTCTATATCAGCCCACGGATCGGCGCCCTCGGCTATACGGCGGAGGAGTGGCTGGCCGACGGCTTGCTCAAACACGTCCACCCCGAGGATAGCGTCCGGCTGATCGATGCGCTCACAGCGAGTTGCGGCG
Source organism: Gammaproteobacteria bacterium (assembly GCA_005240065.1). Taxonomy (GTDB): domain Bacteria; phylum Pseudomonadota; class Gammaproteobacteria; family Ga007554; genus SBBG01. The sequence continues at coordinate 5,379 of SBBG01000119.1, forward strand.
AGCGGAAACCGCTGCGTTGTGAATATCGCCTGTTCGCGCGCAACGGCGAGACGCGCTGGTTTCTGGATGAGGCGACGATGGTGCAGGATACGCCGGGCGCCCCGCTGTTCCTGCAGGGGGTGTTGGTGGATATCACCGAAGACAAACGCCGCGAGGAGGAGCTTGACTACCACCGCCGCCGGCTCGAGGAGCTGGTGAGCAAGCGTACCGTCCAACTGGAAAAGCAGACCGACCTGCTCCGGGCCGCCAATGCCAATCTGATGAAGGAGATCGATGAGCGCCGGGATACCGAACGGGCGCTGCGCGTCAGTGAGCAGCGCTTCCGTCTGTTGCTCGAATCGGCGGGGGAGGGGATCTATGGTCTCGATGCCGAAGGCCGCTGTACTTTTGTCAACGACGCCGCCTTGCAGATGCTGGGTTTCGCCCGCGAAGACCTGCTCGGCCAGCCGGTGCACGAGCGCATCCTCCGCAGCCGCGCCGACGGTATGTCCCAGGTGCTGGACGAGCACCGCATCTGCGCCGCGTTTCGCACCGGCACTCCCCAGCGCGGCCTGGTGGAAACCCTGTGGCGCCAGGACGGCGGCACGTTCATGGCGGAATATTCTTCCTACCCGTTGCGCGAGAACGACAACATCGCCGGCGCGGTGGTGGTGTTTCGTGACGTGACCGAGGCCAGCGCCGCCGCCGAACAACTCGCCCACCAGGCGAGCCACGACGCACTCACCGGTCTCCTCAATCGCCAGGAATTTGAACGGCGGCTGGATCGCGTCCTCGGTGACGTCAAGCGCGATGGCGGCGAACATGCGCTGTGCTATCTCGATCTCGACCAGTTCAAAGTGGTCAACGATAGTTGCGGCCACGCCGCGGGCGATGAGCTGCTGTGTCAGGTGAGCGCGTTGTTGCAGGAAAAGATGCGCAGCCGGGATACGCTTGCCCGTCTGGGCGGCGATGAGTTCGGTGTTTTGCTCGAGCATTGTCCGCTACAGCAGGCATTACGTATCGCCCATGATCTGTGCGAAGCCGTCCGCAGTTTCCGCTTCCTGTGGAAGGAGAAGGTCTTCGCGATCGGCGTCAGTATCGGCGTGGCGGAGTTGACCAGCGGCGCCGATACGTTCGCCACCGCGTTGCGCGCAGCCGATGCGGCTTGCTATGTGGCCAAGGAGAAGGGCCGCAACCGCGTGCACGTATATCAGGCGGGGAGCGCGGATCACAGTGCGCACATGCACTGGGTATCGCGACTGACCCAAGCGCTCGACGAGGATCGCTTCGAGCTGTGGTACCAATCCATCGCGCCAGTCGGAGGGCGTGCCGTGGAACGCCCCCATTACGAAATACTGCTGCGCCTGGTGGACGAGCAGGGCTGGCGCGTCGAGCCCGATGCCTTTATTCCGACGGCGGAACGCTATAACCTGATGCCGGCCATCGATCGCTGGGTATTGCGGCATGTGCTCGCCAGCATCGCCGCCCACCACCGGCAAACGCCGGCGGAGAGGTGGCCGATCTATGCGGTTAACATTTCCGGCGCTTCGCTCAACGCCCGCGATCTGGCGGACTTCATCGGCCAGCTTCTGGCCGAGCACGACGTTCCGGGTCACGCGCTTTGCATCGAGATCAGCGAGACCGCCGCGAGCGAAAGCCTCGTCCAGACAATCCATTTCGTGCAGGAGATCAAGAAGCTCGGCTGCCTGTTCTCCGTGGATGACTTCGGTAGCGGCATGCACTGGTTCACGCACCTGAAGCCGCTGGCGGTGGATTTTCTCAAGATCGACGGCAGCTTCATTCGCAGTATCGCGCATGACCATGTGGTCCACGCCATTGCCGAGTCGATCAGCCGCCTGGCTCATGTGATGGCCATTCAGACCGTGGCCGAATGCGCCGAAGATGAAGACGTGCTGCAACGGCTGCTCGAGCTTGGCGTGGACCGCGCCCAGGGTTACGCCATCATGCGCCCGCAGCCGTTGACGCAATTGCCAGAACCCTGCGCCGTCGCATTCGCGAGATAACAGTGCGCTTGATGCAACCGGAAGTTGATCATGACAATGGACAGAAAGAAACACTGGGAAACAGTGTATGAACAAAAATCACCGAACGAGGTAAGCTGGTATCAGCGTGAGCCGGTATTGTCGCTGGAGCTGATCCAGAGCGCGGGCGTAGCGCGAGATGCGGCGATCATCGATGTCGGCGGTGGTGCGTCGGTGCTCGTCGACCGGCTGTTGGCTATCGGTTATCGAAACGTGTCGGTCCTCGATCTGTCGGCCAGGGCATTGGCCTACGCCCAAGCCCGTTTGAGCGGGACGAGTCACCACGTCACCTGGATCGAAGCGGACATCACGGCCTTTGCGCCGCCGGTCAGTTACGATCTATGGCACGATCGCGCGGTGTTTCATTTTCTCACCGATGCGGATGATCGCCGGAAATATGTTGAAGTGCTGAAGCGGAGCGTAAAATCCGGCGGGCATGTCATCATCGCCGCATTCGCCATCGGCGGGCCGACCCAGTGCAGCGGCCTGGACATTGTGCAATACGACGCCGAAAAACTCTCGAATACCCTCGGTGCGTCATTCCGATTGATGGAGGAGCGTGCCGAGTTGCACGTCACGCCCGCCAAGAAAGAGCAGAAATTCGTTTATTTCAGGTTTGTCAGAGAATAGATTCGGTCGAATTCCGCATTGCTCTGCCAGCGGAGAGTGACAACGATGTTACGCCGTCACTCCTTCCCCGCCTTTATCCCGCTCGATCATCGCATACGCCGAATGATTATGAATGGACTCGAAGTTCTCCGATTCCACCACGTAAGCGGTGATGCGCGTGTCGGCATTCAGGCGTGCGGCGACGTCGCGCACCATGTCTTCGACGAACTTGGGGTTTTCATAGGCGTGCTCGGTGACGTATTTCTCGTCGGGGCGCTTGAGGATGCCGAACAGTTCGCAGGAGGCTTCTTTTTCGACGATGTCGATGATTTCCTCGATCCACACGAATCCTTTGGTGCGCGCGGTGATGGTGACGTGCGAGCGCTGGTTGTGGGCGCCGTATCGGGAGATTTCCTTGGAGCAGGGGCACAGGCTGGTAACGGGCACGACGACTTTGATCGACGTGACGGTCTTGCCGCCGCTGATTTCGCCGATCAGCGTGACGTTGTAATCCATCAGGCTTTTCACGCCCGACACCGGCGCGTTTTTGGTGACGAAATAGGGGAACGCCATCTCGATGTGGCCGGATTCGGCCTGCAACAGCGCCGCCATCTCGTGCAGCATGTCCTTGAAGGACGCGACGCTGATCTCGCGTTCCTGGTGGTGCAGGATTTCCACGAAACGCGACATGTGCGTGCCCTTGAAATTGTGCGGCAGGCGGACGTACATGTTGAAGGTGGCGACGGTGTGCTGCTCGCCGTCGCTGCGATCCCGCACGCGCACCGGGTGGCGGATATCCTTGATGCCGACCTTGTCGATGGCGATGCGCCGCGTATCCGGGCTGCCCTGGACGTCGGCGATGCTGGGCAGGTCTTGTTTCACGGTGCTCATGTGGTTACTCCTCGCTGTAGCGCACGCAGGCGCGCTCGGTTTCCCAGAGGGTGATCGCGCTCACCTTCAAAAAACCGGAATTCAGCTTGTTGGACAATTCCTGATAAAAATAACTCGCGATATTCTCGGCGGTCGGATTGATTTCGTCGAACGGCGGGATGTCGTTCAGATACTGGTGGTCCAGCCGTTCAGCCACGTCACGCGCGGCCTGCCGGATGACCTTGAAGTCGACACCCATGCCGACGCCATCAAGCGCGGTGGCACATACCTCGACTTCGAGCTTCCAGTTGTGACCGTGCATACGGCTGCACGCCCCCGGATAATCTCGCAGGGTGTGAGCGGCGGCAAAATCAGTCACGATCTTCAGGGTGTAACGGGGTTTCATGATAAAAACTTGACTGATTTAGTAGGAATTTAACCGGAACGAGCCAACTTTGCAAGACCCATCTGGAAATAGGAAGTCACGGCGCGGGCAATCCCTTGTGCATCGAGACCGCACTCGGTCAGCAGTTGTTCCCTGGGTCCCTGTTCGATGAAGCGGTCGGGCAGGCCAAGATTGATGACAGGCATCTGGATGCCGTGCGCCGCCAGGCATTCGTTGACCGCGCTGCCCGCGCCGCCCATCACGGCGTTTTCCTCGATGGTGATCAGCAATTCGTGTTTGGCGGCGAGGTCGATCACCATGTCTTCGTCCAGGGGTTTGACAAAGCGCATGTTGGCAACGGTGGCGTCGAGCTGTTCCGCCGCCGCCAGGGAGGGTGCGACCATGCTGCCGAAGGCGAGGATGGCGGTCTTGCGGCCTGTCCTGCGCAGCTCGGCCTTGCCGAGGGGCAAGGCCGCCATCTTTTTCTGCGCCGCCACGCCCGGCCCGCTACCACGCGGGTAGCGCACCGCCGCCGGGCCGTTATACTGGAATCCGGTATAGAGCATCTGGCGGCATTCATTTTCGTCAGCGGGCGCCATCAACACCAGATTCGGGATGCAGCGCAGAAAGCTCAGGTCGAAGCTGCCCGCGTGCGTGGCGCCGTCGGCGCCGACCAGGCCGCCACGGTCGATGGCGAACAGCACCGGCAGATTCTGGATGGCGACATCGTGGATCAACTGATCGTAGGCGCGCTGCAAAAAAGTCGAGTAGATCGCCACCACCGGTTTGAGTCCTTCGCATGCAAGACCAGCGGCGAGCGTGACGCTGTGCTGTTCGGCGATACCGACATCGTAATAGCGCTGCGGGTATTGCCTAGCGAATTCCACCAGTCCCGAACCCTCGCTCATCGCCGGGGTGATGCCGACCAGGCGTGGATCGGCCGCCGCCATGTCGCACAGCCATTCACCAAAGACCTGAGTATAGCTCGGGCCGCTCGCAGGGGCGGCGGTCATCTTGCCCGTGGCTGGGTCGAACGGCGTGACGCCGTGATAGGTGCAGGGATTGTCTTCCGCCGGGGTGTAACCCTTGCCTTTCTTGGTGACGATGTGCAGGAATTGCGGCCCCTTTAGCGCGCGCAGATTGGTCAGGGTCTTGATCAAGGCCGGCAGGTCGTGACCGTCGATAGGGCCAATGTAGTTGAAACCCATCTCCTCGAACAGTGTGCCCGGTACGATCATGCCCTTGACGTGTTCCTCGGCGCGGCGCGCCAGCTCCCATACCGGCGGCATCGCCCCCAACACTTTCTTGCTGCCCTCGCGTACCGTGGAATAGAGCTTGCCGGATAGGATACGGGCCAGATGCTGCGACAATCCACCGACATTGGGCGAGATCGACATATCATTATCGTTGAGGATCACCAGCAGGTCGGGTTCCAGATCGCCGGCATGATTCAGTGCCTCGAAGGCCATGCCCGCCGTCATCGCCCCGTCGCCGATGATTGCCACCACTTTGCGGTCGATGCCTTGGCTGTTCGCCGCCAGGGCCATGCCCAGCGCCGCGCTGATCGATGTACTGGAGTGGCCGACACCGAAGGTGTCGTAAGGGCTTTCACCGCGCAGGGGAAAGCCCGACAGCCCGTCCTTCTTGCGCAGCGTCGCCATGCGTTCGCGGCGGCCGGTGAGAATCTTGTGCGGATACGTCTGATGCCCCACGTCCCATACCAGCCGGTCCTCCGGTGTGTTGTAGACATAGTGCAGCGCGATGGTCAGCTCCACCGTTCCCAGTCCCGCAGCCAGATGTCCGCCGGTGCGGCTCACCGCCTGGATCAAGAAGTCGCGCAATTCCTGGGCCAGGGGGACGAGCTGCGCCTCGGGGAGCCTGCGCAGGTCCTCCGGGGTGTCGATCATCTCCAGCAGAGGGGGAGTGGACATTTAGGGTATAACCGAATGAGTAAACGACACATTATCCTAGCCCGGGCGCGGGGTTGCAAGTCATTCCGATACGGCGATCACGGATCGCCGTTGCGCGGAGTCTTGCAAGTTTCGGGCGGAATGATGGATATTATCGGTGGTGCCCCGGGTTGGGGGATAAAACAGTAATCACGAGCAAAGGTAAGTGTTGCAGAGAAGAATATGATGGAAAAAAGCCGCGAAGTAATGCTTGACGCGCCGGGATATCAAGGATCAAGCCGCGGCCGGTCGCGCAAATCCAGGCGCAGCGAGTCCGGCAGGAGGCGCATGAGCCAGCGCCTGATCCTGGCGATTGCCCTGGGCGTGGCGCTGCTGGCGCTCATCGTCGAGAGCGTGCTCACCGGTACCCGCATTACGAACTTGAGCAGGGAAAACAACATGTTGCGCGGCGAGCTCGTCGAGGCCAAGAGCCAGCTTGCCAAGGCGCTGCCCGAGCTAAAACAGACCCAGCGCGAACTGGAGGACATGATTAAAGACCGGATGCCCCATCTTCGCCCTATCGAGCCCGATAAGGTCGTCAATATCAACGACGGCTACGTAAAAAACATCCTGTTTTCGGTGCTGAAGACCAATTCCAACAAGAAATACGAATACAAGCTGGTGATGGAAAACAAGACCGGTCTTTCGTTGCATCCGCAGGTGCAGATATTTGTCTTCGATAACCACGGGGTGCAGATCGGCATGGCGGAAATCAACGAGCGCCTGGAGTTACTGCCGGGTGAAAGCCGGTCGCAATCGGCCGCCATCAGATTCTTCATCGACGCGGAGCCGCACTTTTTCTTGACGCGGGCGAGTAATCGGCCGGGGTAACGTGTCTGCGCAGGTACCCTTATTTTGGCTGTCTCAGCCGCCCGTCCTCGCTCTGCAACGCCATCTCCACCGTGTTCAGCGCCTCGCTGTCCATGCCGCCCAGCACATAAACCGCATTGCCGTGCGTCACGACGGCGGCGGCGCTTCTGGCGGTGCTGAGCTTGGCGGTGTATGACCATTTTCCGGCATGCCCTTCGGTGTCGACCGGGGCATATTCCACGCTGTCCAGCCGGTATTGCCCGTCATGGCCCCCGGCCATGTAAAGATAGCCGTTCATGGCGAAGGCGCTGGCGATAAAACGCGGCGTTTGCAGCGATGAACGCTCGATTTGCCAGGGGGCGAGCGCCGCATCGGGTTCGATTGAGGTCATTTCCACGTCGCCATAGCTCATTTTGTCGGGGCTTCTGACGTGCCCGCCGAGCAGGTAGATCTTGCCATCGAGAATAGCGGCGGAATGGATGTAGCGGTCGATCGCCGATGCTTCTTTTTCCAATTGCCAGTCGCCAAGCGTGCCGTCCGGTCTGGCATCGACCCGTTCCACGGATTTCAGGAAGATGCCGTTGTAGCCGCCGATGGCGTAGATGTGATTCTGGTGCTTCACCACCTTCAGTCCCCGGCGCGGCGTGGTCAGGTAATTGACAAATTCCCATGCACCCAGGCCGCCGTCGGGATTTATTCTGGCCCGTTCCACCGAGGCGATCGGCTGATTATCGTCACCGCGTGGCCCCGTCGCGCCGCCGATGGCATAGAGATAGCCATCGCTGGCAACGGCGGCAAGATAGAAACGCCCCTCGTTCAGGCTTGAGGTGATCCGCCACGGTCCCAGCGTACCGTCGCGATTGATGCGGGCATATTCGGTTTGCCGAACATATTCGTCGTTGTCATCGATGCCGCCCATCACGTACAAATAATCTCCCGCCACGGCCGCCGCCAATGCGCGACGGGGAAGGTGAAAGCTGTTGACGGGTTTCCAGGAGTTGATCCCGCCCGGTTCGTGTTTCGCCGGCGTTTTGGCGAACGCCAAAAAAGCGATCGTCCCGATGAGCAGGGCGCCGATGGCTGGCAGCAGATACGTTGTGGGTTTGATGGACTTGTCAGGCATCGAAGGTTTTCTGTACGGAGCCGGGGGTTCTGAAAAACTTTTACCCGGGATGCGATCGCAGTATACTGCATTAATGCGATTTTCCCGAAATACCCACGAACACCGTCTCACCAAACACATGCTGTGGCGACTGCCTCTATCCATCCGCCGCGGCACGTCCGCTTCTGTCTAACGTTTACCCAACGTAGCAGAAACAACAACGGCCGCGGATCTTGCTGCGGTCTTCATCTGTATATGCCATGCAAGGTCCGTTGCCATCACCGGGATCTTGTATGACACATTCGGCATCGTCATTGCTCAATAGCCGCCACACCATCATCGGCGCGGCCTATGCCTTTCTCGCCGCCGTGGGTTTTTCCGGTAAGGCGGTGCTGGTTAAGCTGGCCTATCGCCATGGCGTGGACGCGGTCACGCTGCTGGCGCTGCGTATGTTGTTTTCCCTGCCGTTTTTTGCCGCGATGGCGATCTGGTCGGCGCGTGCCAGCGGCACGGTCGCACTGGTTGGGCGTGACTGGAGGGCGTTGGTGTTTCTCGGCCTACTCGGTTATTACCTGTCCAGCCTGCTCGATTTCTGGGGTTTGGTCTATATCACGGCTTCGCTGGAGCGCCTGATACTGTTTTTGTATCCGACCATGGTGGTGATCCTGTCCGCCCTGTTTCTGGGTCGCCGGATCACTGGTGGTATGGCCGCCGCCTTGTTGCTCAGCTATGTCGGCATCGCCCTGGTGTTCAGTGCCGATGTAGCGCTCGATCAGAGGGATATCGTTCTTGGCGCCATCCTGGTGTTTGCCAGCACCCTGACTTATGCCGTTTACCTGATCGGTAGCGGGCAAGTTATCGCCCGGATCGGTCCGGCGCGCTTCACCGGCTATGCCTTGACGGTGTCTTGTCTCGCCGTCGTATTGCACTTTATGGCGGCGAACACCCCGGCGGCGTTATTCCAGCCATTACCGGTCTACGCAATCGCTTTGGCGATGGCGATTTTTTCGACCGTTTTGCCGGCACTACTGCTTGCCGAGGGTGTGCGCCGCATCGGCGCGGACAGAACATCTCTGATCGGTTCGATCGGCCCGGTGGCAACCCTCATGCTCGCCTGGCTGTTTCTGGGCGAGTCGCTGTCGCTTGCGCAGATGATGGGTGCGGCGCTGGTGTTGGCGGGGGTGTTGTTTGTTAGTCTGAAAAAGGGTGGATGAGGGGCGGCGGGGCCGGTCTTGATGACATTTGCCGGGTTTTCTTTTAACTCCCGCTTGACACGCGGGTATTGACTCCCTAAAATCTCCGCTTCTTTGATGGGCCGTTGTGTAAACCTCCGGGCTGTCTTTTAGGATTCCTGAGTATCCCACGTTATATTTCGAGCGCCGCATCGGGCCTCCGGGGTGCTCGCTTGCATTTGTGCGGGAGTAAATAACTTAAATGGCAACGATCAATCAGTTGGTGCGCAAGCCGCGCGTGCAGCAGAAGGTCAAAACGAACGTCCCTGCGCTGGGCGGCTCGCCACAGAAGCGTGGCGTTTGCACCCGTGTGTACACTACTACACCGAAAAAGCCCAACTCAGCCTTGCGTAAAGTCGCCCGTGTGCGCTTGACCAATGGCATGGAAGTGAGCAGCTACATCGGCGGCGAAGGCCACAATTTGCAGGAACACTCCGTGGTGCTGATTCGTGGCGGCCGTGTCAAAGACTTGCCCGGCGTGCGGTATCACACTGTGCGCGGTAGTCTCGACACCTCCGGCGTGAGTGCTCGCCGCCAGGGTCGTTCCAAGTATGGGGCCAAGCGTCCCAAGTCGTGATGATTTTTTGTTAGGCGCCAAACTCGGATTTAGGTGAAGCAATGTCGAGAAGAAGGGTAGCAGCAGGACGAGTGATCCTCCCGGATCCCAAATTTGGCAGTGAAATGCTGGCCAAGTTCGTTAACGTCGTGATGAAGAGCGGTAAGAAATCCGTCGCGGAGGGCATCGTTTATGGTGCGCTCGATCAGATCGGTAAAAAGGGACGAGGCGATGCCTTGGATGTGTTCTCCCAGGCGCTGGAAAATATCCGCCCCGTGGTCGAGGTGAAATCACGCCGTGTCGGTGGCGCTACCTATCAGGTGCCTGTCGAAGTCCGTCCCGCGCGCCGTACCGCATTGGCCATGCGCTGGCTGACCGAGGCTGCGCGCAGCCGTAGCGAGAAAACGATGGGTATGCGTCTTGCGGCGGAAATCATGGATGCCTATGAAAGTCGCGGCACCGCCGTGAAGAAGCGCGAAGACACGCACCGCATGGCCGAGGCCAATAAGGCGTTCGCCCATTTCCGTTGGTAGTCTGAGAGTTGGTTCGAGTTTGTAATTTGTAAGGATTGTTGAGTCGTGGCACGTACAACCCCCATTGAGCGTTATCGTAATATCGGTATCATGGCCCACATCGATGCCGGTAAGACGACAACCACCGAGCGTGTGTTGTATTACACCGGTGTCTCGCACAAGATCGGCGAGGTGCACGACGGCGCTGCGACCATGGATTGGATGGAGCAGGAGCAGGAGCGCGGCATCACCATCACCTCCGCGGCCACCACTTGCTACTGGAGTGGTATGGCGGGGCAGTTCCCGCAGCACCGCATCAATATCATCGATACCCCGGGCCACGTTGACTTCACCATTGAGGTGGAGCGTTCACTGCGTGTGCTTGATGGCGCCTGCGCGCTGTTTTGCGCCGTCGGTGGGGTGGAGCCGCAGTCCGAAACGGTTTGGCGTCAGGCCAACAAGTATGTTGTGCCGCGCCTCGCCTTCGTCAATAAGATGGATCGTGCCGGCGCTAACTTCCTGCGTGTCGTCGAGCAGATCAAAAAACGCCTCGGCGCCAATCCTGTTCCCTTGCAGCTCCCTATCGGCGCCGAGGACCGTTTCGAGGGTGTGGTTGACTTGGTCAAGATGAAGGCAATTCACTGGGAAGATGCCACCTTGGGTATGACTTTCCAGGAGCGTGACATTCCTGCTGAAATGGCTGCTGCGTGTGCTGAATGGCGCGAAAAAATGGTTGAAGCCGCTGCCGAAGCTGATGAGCAGCTGATGGAAAAGTATCTGGAAGGTGGCGAGCTTTCCGTCGAGGAGATCAAGCGCGGCCTGCGTGCGCGCACTCTGAAGTGCGAGATCGTGCCAGTGTTGTGCGGTTCCGCCTTTAAGAACAAGGGTGTGCAGGCGATGCTGGATGCTGTCATTGAGTATCTCCCGGCGCCGACCGATGTGCCCGCCATCAAGGGTACCTTGGACGATGCCAATCAGACCCAGGCAGAGCGCCATCCCTCCGATGAAGAGCCATTTGCCGCGTTGGCGTTCAAGATCGCCACCGATCCCTTCGTCGGTACGCTGACCTTCTTCCGCGTCTATTCCGGTGTATTGAATTCCGGTGATACAGTCTACAACCCGGTTAAGGACAAGAAGGAGCGCATTGGCCGTCTGTTGCAGATGCACGCCAATCACCGCGACGAAATCAAAGAAGTTCGCGCCGGTGACATCGCCGCCGCCGTGGGCCTGAAGGATGTCACCACCGGCGATACCCTGTGTGATCTCAAGAGTATCATCCTGCTGGAGCGCATGGAATTTCCAGAGCCCGTAATCTCCCAGGCGCTGGAGCCCAAAACCAAGGCTGACCAGGAGAAGATGGGCATCGCGCTGTCCAAGCTCGCTGCCGAAGATCCGTCTTTCCGTGTGCACACCGATGAGGAGTCCGGGCAGACCATCATTTCCGGTATGGGCGAGCTGCACCTCGAAATCATCGTCGACCGCATGAAGCGCGAATTCAAAGTCGAGGCCAATGTAGGCGCCCCGCAGGTGGCCTACCGCGAAACCATTCGCAAGACTGTCGAGCAGGAAGGCAAGTTCGTGCGCCAGTCCGGTGGCCGTGGTCAGTATGGTCACGTCTGGCTGCGCATTGAGCCGCGCGAACCGGGTGCGGGTTATGAATTCGTCAATGGTATCGTCGGCGGTGTTGTGCCGCGTGAATATATCGGTCCTGTTGATAAGGGTATCCAGGAACAGATGGAAAATGGCGTCATAGCCGGATACCCGGTGGTGGATGTCAAGGTCACGTTGTTCGATGGTTCTTATCACGATGTTGACTCCAGCGAAATGGCGTTCAAGATTGCGGGATCGATGGGCTTCAAGGAAGGCGCGCGCAAGGCCGGTGCCGTGCTGCTCGAGCCGATTATGAAGGTCGAAGTGGTCACGCCCGAGGAGTACATGGGTGATGTCATGGGCGACCTGAATCGCCGTCGTGGCTTGGTACAGGGAATGGAGGATGCTCCCGCTGGCAAGACCATCAGCGCTGAGGTGCCGCTGGCCGAGATGTTCGGCTATGCCACCGCCTTGCGTTCTGCAACCCAGGGCCGCGCAACGTATTCGATGGAATTCAGCCGTTATAGCGAAGTCCCCGCCAATATCGCCGAAGCCATCATAAAAAAAGCATCGGCCTAAAAGTCTCCAACCAATTTTAGCGAGGTAATAACCGTGTCCAAGGGAAAATTTGAGCGTACCAAGCCGCACGTGAACGTAGGAACGATTGGTCACGTGGATCATGGCAAGACGACGCTGACGGCGGCGCTGACCA
>SBBG01000179.1 GCA_005240065.1 Gammaproteobacteria bacterium
GACGCGCATGCAGCCGATCAAGAAGGTTTTTAGCCGATTTCCACGAGTTGTCAGGGATTTGGCGCGCAGTTTGAACAAGGAAGTCAATCTGGAGTTGCATGGAGAGGAAACCGATCTCGATAAAAACCTGGTGGAAGCGCTCGCCGACCCGCTTGTGCATCTGGTGAGAAATTCCGTGGATCACGGCATAGAGATGCCGGATAAAAGAGTTGCGGCTGGAAAACCGCGCTGCGGAACAGTGATTCTTTCAGCGCGCCAGGAGGGCGACCATATCCTTTTGTCGATACAGGACGATGGCGCCGGAATGGATCCGGAAGTGCTGCGGCGCAAGGCGGTGGAGAAAGCGATATTGGACGAAGAAGCAGCGGCGCGTCTCGACGACAGGGCTTGTTATAACTTGATATTCATGCCGGGTTTTTCAACCAAATCCCAGATTTCCGATATTTCCGGACGTGGGGTCGGCATGGATGTCGTCAAGACACGTATTGCTCAGTTAAATGGCGCGGTGGAGATAGAATCCCAATTAGGCAAGGGAAGTCTTTTTACCATCAAGGTGCCATTGACACTGGCCATCATGCCTACCTTGATGGTGAAGCTTGGCAAGCAGATTTTCGCCATGCCCCTGGTTAATGTCAATGAAATATTCGATATGAGCGAGGCGCGAACCAATACGGTGGATGGCCAATTGGTTGTGACGGTTCGGAACAAAGCATTGCCGATGTTTTATCTGAAGGAATGGCTCTCTTGTGGAGAAGATTCATACGACGGCGGCACTGACGGCTATGTGGTCGTGGTTAATGTGGGTACGCAACGCATTGCCTGCGTGGTCGAACAGCTCATTGGCCAGGAGGAGGTTGTTATCAAGCCATTGGGGGCTTTGCTTCATGGCACAAAGGGTCTGGCTGGGGCCACCATCACCGGGAATGGCCGTATCGCGCTGATTCTGGATTTCCCAGGATTGATGGCGGCGCATGCGCATTAAGTAGCGAGTAGCGAGTGGAAAGTGATGATGGTTGATGTCTTTTTCCTCGCTATTTTCTACTCGCTATTCGCTACTGACTTCTACTTCGGAAATGTAATGAATATGAACAGGGTGTGCTGGCGGGCGAGGAGTGTCGATGACAATCCGTGTATTAGTGGTTGACGACTCCGGTTTCTTCAGGAGGAGGGTTACGGCTATCCTGTCCCAGGATAGCCATATCCAGGTTATAGGAACTGCCGTCAACGGCGCCGAAGCTGTTGAAAAAGTCGCTCAGCTCAAGCCAGACGTAGTGACGATGGATATTGAAATGCCGGTTATGGACGGTATTACCGCTGTGCGGCGGATCATGGCGTCGTACCCAACACCTGTTTTGATGTTTTCATCGCTGACCACCGAGGGTGCGCAGGCCACGCTTGACGCCTTGGACGCGGGGGCGGTGGATTTTCTGCCCAAGAAGTTCGAAGACATATCTCTGAATCGTGAGGAAGCCAATCGCTTGTTATGCGCTCGTATCAGAGCGATAGGTGCGCGCGGGGCATCATCATTTCAGCCAGTCAGGCGGCAGCCTGTGCCGGTACCCGGCGCCAAGGATAAGGGAATTGAAAACAAGTCCACACCCAGTACCGCCTCGGGTATACCGCGTCCCTTTCCACATAAGCTGGTGGTGATCGGAACGTCGACGGGCGGGCCGGTCGCATTACAACAGGTGCTGACCAATTTACCTTCGGATTTCCCTGTTCCCCTGCTGCTGGTTCAGCACATGCCGGCTACCTTTACCCCCGCATTTGCACAACGCCTCGACAAATTATGTTCAATAACCATTAAAGAAGCGAAAGACGGCGACCCTCTTCTGCCCGGCGTCGCATTGTTGGCGCCCGGTGGAAAGCAAATGATGCTTGATCGCCATGGAGGGCAAGCGCGAGTGCGCATCCAGGATAGCGAGCCGGGGCAAAATTACAAGCCGTGTGTCGATGTGACATTCGCATCGGCGGCCAAACACTTTGCCGGACAGGTTTTGGCGGTCATCCTGACGGGCATGGGAGCGGATGGACGCGAAGGATCCCGGCTGCTCAAGCAGGGAGGTTCGACTATCTGGGCTCAGGACGAACAGAGTTGCGTGGTTTATGGCATGCCCATGGCGGTGGCAGAAGCGGGTTTGGCGGACAGAGTTTTGTCTCTATCGGACATTGGCGCCAGTCTTGCAAATGGGGGTTGTTGAGTGGATATCCTGACACTCGCCGGCATCGCTCTTGCCTTTGGCGCGATACTGGGTGGCAATGCCTTGGAGGGTGGGCATCTTTCATCGCTGCTCCTGTTGACGGCATTCATCATCGTTTTTGGCGGCACCGTCGGAGCCATTCTGATACAGACACCCATGACGATATTCATGCGCTCTCTCAAGATGGCGATGTGGGTGCTTATGCCGCCGAAATTGGGGCAGAAGGAAGTGGTGGATAAGATCATAGGATGGAGCAATGTTGCCAGAAAGGAAGGGCTGTTAGGTCTGGAGCCCTTGATCGAAGCCGAGACGGATGCCTTCGCCAAGAAAGGGTTGCAACTTCTGGTTGACGGTAGTGAGCCGGAGACCATCAGGAGTATTCTTGAGGTGGAGCTCTCGACAAAAGAGCACACTGACACCCAGGCTGCCAAGGTTTTCGAGGGTATGGGAGGTTATTCTCCAACCATAGGAATCATTGGCGCTGTCATGGGTTTGATCCATGTCATGCAGAATCTGGCCGATCCCAGCAAACTGGGATCCGGTATCGCCACCGCGTTTGTGGCGACCATCTATGGCGTGGGTTTGGCTAACCTGTTCATGCTGCCCATGGCCAACAAACTTAAGTCACTGGTGCATGACCAGACCCAGTTCAGGGAAATGGTTATCGAAGGAATCATCTCCATTGCCGAGGGAGAGAATCCGAGAAACATAGAAACCAAGCTGCACGGTTATCTTCATTAGTATCCCATGGCTCGTAAAAAAAAACATGAGGAGCACGAGAACCACGAGCGATGGCTGGTTTCGTATGCCGATTTCATCACCTTGCTGTTCGCGTTTTTCGTGGTGATGTACTCCATATCATCCGTCAATGAAGGAAAATACCGTGTCCTTTCCGATTCTCTGATCGCGGCTTTCAAGGCGTCCCCTAAAAGTATGGAACCTATCCAGATTGGAAAGGACGCAAAATCCTCTGATGATAAGGCTAAAAGCGCGATTATTATGCCTAAGGTGCCTGTTCCACAATTGGGAAAAGGAGAGAACGCCTCTAGCCAGACATTGAATAGAATGGCCAGCAAAATAGAGCATGCCATGTCTGAGCTGATCGCAAAGGGCCTGGTTTCTGTAAAAAGAGGGAATTTGTGGCTCGAGGTGGAAATCAATACCAACATCCTTTTTCCGAGTGGTAGCGCAAATCTTCAGGACGAGGCAAAACCTGTTCTGTCTGAGATCTCAAAAATCCTTCGTGATTTTAAAAACCCTATCAGGGTGGAAGGATTCACGGACAACAAGCCAATTAACACTATTGTATTTCCATCTAATTGGGAGCTGTCTTCCGCCAGATCAGCAAGTGTCGTTCATCTATTCATGAATAACGGCATCAGTCCGGAAAGAATGGCGGCGGTAGGATATGGAGAATACAGACCATTTCAAGATAATGCTACGGAAGATGGAAGAAATAAAAACAGGAAAGTCGTTATCGTGATACTTAATAATTACGAGATAGAAAGGGTTTATTCGGAAATGAATCAAATTAATAAGAGGGATACTGAAGAAAATGGTTTGGTATCCTCAGATCTTGATAAGCCATTGTCGTCCAAGCCACCTTCTAGTGATCAATAAATCATCAAATGACAAATTTTGTCATGTCGCGACCATGATGATTTGTCATTGTGATTTTATGGAAATGAAATATGAGAGTATGGTCTATAGCTAATCAAAAAGGCGGGGTTGGTAAAACCACCACGGCGATCACTCTCGCGGGTCTTTTGTCGATGAGGGGGAATTCCACACTAGTTGTGGACATGGATCCTCATGGGTCGCTGACAACCTATGCGGGATATGACCCGGATAATATTGAGGACAGCGTATACACTTTGTTTCACAACCCCGATGTCATGATTGCATCTGTCGTAAAAAGAACAAAATTCGAGAATCTTTATATTCTTCCAGCGTCAACGGCCATGGCCACTCTCGATCGCCAATTGGGAAGCAGGGACGGGATGGGGTTGATATTAAAGCGGACATTTTCACGCATTTCATCCCGTTTTGATCATGTGTTAGTGGATTGTCCGCCTATGCTCGGTGTGCTGATGGTGAATGCGCTTGCGGCGTGCGATCATCTCATAATTCCCGTGCAGACCGAGTTTCTTGCGTTGAAGGGATTGGAACGCATGGTGCATACATTGAATATGATAACTCGCTCCATGAAGATACCGATTCCCTTCACGATAGTGCCAACCATGTATGATCGGCGTACCCGCGCCTCGCAGCAAAGTCTGCAATTCCTAAGGGAACAATACCCGCACATGCTTTCCGAAGCGCTCATTCCTGTTGATACACAATTCCGTGAGGCCAGCAGGGCAGGAGTGCCATTGCCGATGATGTCACCGGATGGACGCGGGACGCTGGCTTATGGCGCGCTGCTTGATGGTCTCGTAGAGTTCGACCGGGCGTTACAATATGGACAGGTGAAGCCTCACATAAGAGCGGCGGCATCATGAGATTGCATGAAATATCGAAGCTCTCCAGACCTGTGCTTGAACAGGAAGCGGCATTGACGGTATATCTCGATGCGCTGTTGCAGTGTGTGCCGGATTACGATGTCACGGATTCCCTGGTAGTGGAGGAGAGATCGGCGTCTTCTTCTGTTGATCCCGTTACACGGGTCGCGGATGTTCTCGATCATGAGATGAGGGCATCTGCCGCTGGCGAGAATCCGGCAGTGCAGGGCGAGCGAGCACTGCCGGGTTGGGCAACCACTTCTTTCAAGATCCTGCTTTTCAGGGTGAATGAACTTACCTTGGCTGTTCCATTATCGGAGCTTAACGGTATTGTTGCCGCACCGGAGACGATTACAGGGCTTCCTGGTGGAGAGAAATGGTTGCTGGGGTTGATGCCCTACCGGGGGAGCAGCGTCAAAATTATTGACATCGCATATTTCATGGCGACTGAAAGTCGTCACTTGCCGATGAATTCCTTCAGCGCTTATGCGCCAAAAAATATCGTTCTGGCAGGAGGGGCATCCTGGGGATTTCCCTGTCATGATGTTTTAAGAATCATTACGACGGAACCACATCAGGTGCGATGGCGGTCGGATCGCCAGCGTCGCCCATGGCTGGTAGGAATCATGAATGATCCTGTGTGTGCCTTGATCGATGTGCAAGCATTTTCTCTCGATTCGATGGCGTGATTTGAAACCCGGTTTTTTTCCAGGCACGAATCATGCTAATCGTTCATGTGTCAGAAAACCTTTTCACTCCCGGATGAGGAAAATACTTAATGAGACAGGCGGAGAAGTTGGAGAATGACGCCATATCCCAGTGGGTGACTTTCTACCTAGATGGCGAGATGTATGGGGTGAATGTATTGCAAGTCCAGGAAGTCTTGAGGGTCAATGAGATTGTTCCGGTTCCAGGATCTCCCGACTATGTGTTGGGCATTATCAATTTGCGTGGCAATGTGGTTACCGTCATTGATACCAGAAAGCGTTTTGGTCTGAGGACGAAAGAGTTGGAGGATGTATCGCGTATTGTCATTATCGAAGTTATGGAAAACGTTGTCGGTATGCTTGTCGATAGTGTGGCCGAGGTCGTCTATTTACGGACGTCTGAAATAGAATCCGCGCCAAATGTAGGAAATGAGGAAAGTTCGCGTTACATCCAGGGAGTTTCCAATCGCGATAATCAATTGCTCATTCTCATCGATATCAACAAATTGTTGAGCGACGAAGAATGGAAAGATATGTCGATGATGTGATTTTCAGGGGGGTGATTTTATGGGTACCTCTAAAAATTCGATCAAGGCGCGAGGGCGGGGTAGAAATGCGCGAAAAAGCGGAGTGTACACGCAGTACATGAGCATTTTGAGCGTATTTCCAACGTCGCCATTGCGGTTTCAGCGGATTTTTAGAGGTACCCATATGGCCAGGACGGGCAATGTGAATCACCCTCTGTATCCAGTATGGCCGATACGGCCAGTCGACAAGGTAGAGCCGAAAAAGCATTCGCCTGATCGTCCGCCGGAGTATTCCAGGAAAGATCAGCCGCCACCCGATCAGTCAGGCGGGGATGATGATGAGCGGCTACATATTGACGATTATGCCTGAAGAAGATCTGCCATGAACAGCGACATGACAATGGTGGTGATAGGGAGCGTGCTGGGCTTGTTCGTGCTTATGAATGTTCCCGTCTGGCTGAAAGTGCGTCGGCTGAGCATACGCGACAGGCGGCGCAATGCCGAGGTGCAGGCGCTGCAGAACGATTTGCGGGCGCTATGTGCCGGAGCCGTGGGAGTAGAGGAGCATGTGGAGCGAGTCGAGCAACAGATACGCCGTCTTGCCGAACGGCAGGATCAAGTGGATTTGCGCGATCCTGCCACACAGTCATATCGGCACGCCATTAAGCTGGCTCAGAAAGGCGCGAGCATTGAAGAGTTGATGTCCGCCTCTGGTCTGGTGCGGGGTGAGGCGGAATTGTTGATGCGGTTGTATCGCGGCTCTTGAGGAAGTTCTGAATAATTCCATCCTGGAATTTTCAGAGCAGGAAAGAAAAAAAGTGATTTCTTCTCTTCGTATTTCAATCACTTTATGTGATTGAAATACGCCGGTGCCTCCATGTGCATCAGAACTTCTGACACATCAAAGGTTCCTTGAATACCGTATTCGCCAGCCAGCCGAATTTTGTGCGCATGGCGCACGCTACATCTTTTTCTGAAGGCAGTCTAGATAGGCAATCTCATCCGGCGCGGTCTGGTTACGCTGTGCCTGCCAGATGATTTCCGCCAGGCACTCCGCCATTTGATGTTCCACTTCGTGAGGATCGTGTAGACGATTCAATAGTTGTTGGCGCATGCCGCGTATTCCCGCCGGCCGGTCAGTGGTAATCTGTTCGCGGATGGCGAGGTGCATGGCCAGATGCAGGAAGGGATTGGCCTGCCCCATTTCGGGGAGGTAGTCCTTGTGCAGCGAAATCTCTTCGTCTTCCAGTATGGCGTGATATTCGGGATGCTCGCGAATCGCGGATGCGATGGCGTCTTCCAGCGGCTCCAGCGGCAGACCATTCCTGTATTTGCGCCAGGATTCAAAGAACACGCGGCGCATCTGATTGCGGTCTTGACCAAAGATCATCGTTTACCTTGTCTTGTCTGGGTATTCGCACAAATCATGAATGATGCATGCGTCGCAGTGCGGTTTGCGTGCGGTGCAGACGTAGCGGCCGTGC
>SBBG01000122.1 GCA_005240065.1 Gammaproteobacteria bacterium
GCGTTATTGGCGGGACCGGAAAACAGCACCTGAAAAAGTTGCAGATCCCCGACGGCAAAGGCCGCCTGGGAACCCGCAAGATAAAGCCGCCATTCCCTGACGAATCTCTGATCATACATTTCGGCGACACGCTCCGACACCCGTTCAAAACGAGCCAGCCAATGCTCCAGCGTCTTGGCGTAATGAAGCCGCAGGTTCTCTACGTCGAGCACGGCGAATTCCCAGGGCTCGAAGATGTCCATCATTTCACGCAAGGTGGGAGGATACGCGCCCGGAAAAATACGTTTCTCGACCCATGCGTTCATGGGACAAGCCTTGCTGCGCCCTATGGAATGGATCAGTCCTCGGCCTGAAGGCTTGAGGCAGCGGTGGATGACATCACCCAACTCCTGATAATGCTCCTTCCCGACATGCTCCAGCATGCCGACGGAGACAAAGGCGTCAATCTGACCGGAGACATTCCGGTAATCATCCTCGATATATTCCACCTTGGCGTCGAGCCCTTCCGCCTTGGCGCGTTCGCGGGCATAAAGAACCTGCTGATGGGAAATATTGAAGGCCCTGACCTTGACGCCATAGTGCCTGGCCATGTGCAACGCCAAGCTGCCCCAGCCACACCCTGCCTCCACCACGGTCTCACCCGGTTCGAGCCACAGCTTGCGGCAGACATGGTCCATCTTGGCAGTCTGCGCCTCCTCCAGAGTGGTCGAAGGAGTAGAAAAATAGGCGCAGGTATATACCATCCGTTCATCGAGCCAGAGTTTGTAGAACTCATTGCCGATATCGTAGTGGTGGTGAATGTTGTCCCGTGCCTGAACGGGTGTATTGGACCGCTTCTTGTTCAGGCGGCGTGAAAGGCGCCTCGTGTAGGCGTTGCCCGGCATCCTCGCCAATCCCCGATAAATGGCTTCCAGGCATTGAACCAGATCTCCTTCCACCTCGATGTCTCCAACACCATAGGCGCTCCCGAAGTGGAGATCGGGATTGATGATCAGCTTCAGCAGCGTCAGCCGGTCGCGGATAGCGACTCGGGCGACGGGAGGAGTATCCGGGAACGAGATTTCCTCGCCGCTCCACAGCAAGACGAAATGCAGCGGCGGGCCGCCCATCTCCCTGAGCATTCTGCGGAGCAACCGGCCCTCGATCGACTCCCCACCGGCGGGGGGTATTCGAAAATTCAGATCGGTCAGCTTGGGTAGCCGGCCATCGGGTTGAACAGCGACATCAAGAAAGTCCGTCTTTTTCTTCACGACTATTTCCCTTGGCGTGGCTGGCTTTCCTTCACCCAAACCCTCTCACACGGGGCGAGGGGAGTAAATCAGCGCTTCCTTGAAATCTAGTGCCAATCCAACGATTTTTCAACCTCCCGGAATTCTCAAGATTTGATTCTTGGAAGCTCTGAATAATTCCATCCTGGAATTCTCAGAACTTCCTTTAGATGCCCGATATGAGGATATCGATAGCGGAAAGTATTTCGTATCTGAACTTTTCTAACGAAGTTACTTCCGTATTTAAAATTGATTTTGGAACGGAAGCCATTTGATGAGTCATTAAAACGAAGTCGCCATCATCAAGACAAATAAGCGGGCATAGTCGTTTGACATCAGTATTCTTTAATGCCTCATACGGTGATAGAGGAATGACCACGCGAGAGTTTAAATCACAGAGCAATGCGTTTTGAATGTCAACCAGATAAGGGTAGGTTTTATTCGAAGAACCATCGTTGTTTTTATAAAGCGTAAACTGAGTCATTGGAATTCCCGGTAGGCATCAGAGAATAGCCCATTCTTATCAGCCAAATCATTCAATGCATCAATAGCCTTTTTGTTATCTTTCAACCAGTTATCCCGCTCGGCTTTTCTTAACTCGTTCTCCAGGGCGAGTTCCAGTGTGGCTGAAAGATTAATATTCAGTTTTCTGGCTTTTGCTAGTAAGTCACTGTTTAAACTAAGGTTTGTAGCCTTTTTTGAGGCATTTGCATCAAATAACCGTGACATGAGATATACCTCACATTGATAATGCGCATAATTTATGCGCATTATCAATGTAGCAGAAGAAAGAGCATCTAACAAGGGTGGCGGGTGGTCAATTAGAATTTTCATCCTTCAGTAACACCACAGCATGCGCGGCAATGCCTTCACCGCGCCCTGTAAAGCCCATGCCCTCGGTGGTGGTCGCCTTGACGTTGACGCGGTCGGCGGCGATGCCCATATCTGACGCAAGCCGTTCCTGCATGGCGGAGATGTACGGCTTCAGCTTCGGCGCCTGGGCGATCACGGTGATATCGGCGTTGGACACATCAAGTGCGCGCTCATGCAATTGCATGACGACGCGGCGCAATAAAATGCGGCTGTCGATATCCTTGAATTCCGCACTGCTGTCGGGGAAGTGCCTGCCGATGTCGCCCAGGCCCGCCGCGCCGAGCAGCGCATCGCACAGGGCATGGATCAGCACATCGCCGTCGGAGTGCGCGGCCATGCCCTGATCGTGGGAAATCTCCACGCCACCCAGCACCAGCCGGCGGCCCGGCGCGAAGCGGTGTGCATCGTAGCCATGTCCGATCCTCATGAGCACGCTTCCTGTTGCTTGAGAAAAAGTTCGGCGAGCGCCAGATCCTGCGGCACGGTGATCTTGATGTTGTCGGCATGACCCTCGACCATGCGCGGCACATGGCCCGCCAGCTCCATCGCGGCGGCTTCGTCGGTCACCGCCAGCTTGTTGTCGACCACATGTTTCAATGCACCCGCCAATTCACCAAGGCGAAACATCTGCGGCGTGAGTGCACGCCACAAGCCGGCGCGGGAAACGGTTTCCAGAATATTGCCCTCGTTGCCGGTGCGCTTGACGGTATCCGAAACCGGCACGCCAAGCAGGCCGCCGACGGGATGATCGGCAAGCGTGGCGATCAGGCGGTCGATGTCGTCATGACGCAGACAGGGGCGCGCCGCATCGTGCACCAACACCCAATCATGCGGCTCGGCAATGTCAGTCAAGCGGATCAAACCATTCAGCACAGAGTGGTAACGCTCCGCACCGCCCTCGACGGCAATCAGCGGCACAGCGTCGCCGCGAAGCCGGGTGCGCGGCCAATGAACATCATCGGGCGCAATGACCACCACCACGCCGCTAAGGCGCGGATGGCTCAAAAAGCGTTGCACGGTGTGTTCGATGACCGTGCCGCCGTGCAGCGGCAGATATTGCTTGGGGATGGCCGCACCCATACGTGCGCCGATGCCGGCGGCGGGGATGACGGCCCAATAGTTGGCGGATGGAGCGTTCATTCTGTCACCGTGTATAGCGTGTGAAAGCGCTATTCCACAACCCGGTAAAACGTCTCATCCTTCTTGATCATACCCAACTCCGCCCTGGCGCGCTCTTCGATGGCGTCGAAGCCCTGCTTGAGGTCCTTGACCTCGGCATCCAGTGCGGCGTTGCGTTCCCTGAGCGCGGCGTTTTCACGTTGCTGGGCGTCGATGGCCTGGTGCAAGCGCCAGATCCCGGTAAGACTGCCCTCGCCGAGCCACAGCTTGTATTGCAGAAACGCAAGCAAGACGATCAGGGCTACGGCGAGGGATTTCATCAGATGCCGGGGAGGTTGTAGAAGGCTTTCCGTCCTGGATAAGTTGACTGCCCTGCAAGCTGTTCCTCGATGCGCAGCAGTTGGTTGTACTTGGCGACGCGATCGGAGCGCGACATGGAACCGGTCTTGATCTGCCCGCTGCCGGTGGCGACGGCGAGATCGGCGATGAAGCTGTCTTCGGTCTCTCCCGAGCGATGCGATACCACGGCGGTGTAACCGGCCTTTTTCGCCATCTCGATCGCGGCCAGCGACTCGGTGAGCGTGCCGATCTGATTGACCTTGATGAGTATTGAGTTGGCGATGCCCTGATCGATGCCTTGATTGAGGATAGCGGTGTTGGTGACAAACAGATCGTCCCCCACCAACTGCACGCGCTTACCCAGGCGCTCGGTAAGAAATTTCCATCCCTTCCAGTCATCCTCGGCCATGCCGTCTTCGATGGAAACAATGGGATATTTGTCCGCCCAGGCCGCCAGATAATCGGCGAATTGCTCCGAGGTCAGATGCTTGCCTTCGGATTCCAGGTGATACTTGCCATCGTGATAAAACTCGGAGCTGGCAGGGTCGAGGGCGATACAGATGTCTTTACCCGGCGCATAACCCGCCCTGGCGATGGCTTCGAGGATCACCTCCAGCGCCGCCTCGTTGGACGACAGATTAGGCGCGAAACCACCCTCGTCGCCCACGGCGGTGTTCATGCCCTTGCCATGCAGCACCTTCTTCAGGGTATGGAATACCTCGGCGCCCATGCGCACCGCCTCGGACAGGCTGGGGGCGCCGACCGGCATGATCATGAATTCCTGCATGTCGATGTTGTTGTCCGCATGCGCGCCGCCGTTGATCACGTTCATCATCGGCACCGGCATCTGGAACGGACCGTCGCCGCCGAGATAGCGGTACAGCGGGAGTTTCGCGTCCTGCGCCGCGGCGCGGGCTGCCGCCAGCGACACGGCGAGGATGGCGTTGGCGCCGAGGCGGGCCTTGTTGGCAGTACCGTCCAGCTCGATCATCAATCGGTCGATGGTCACTTGGTTGCTCGCATCGCGACCGAGCAGCAGCTTGCGGATCTCGCCGTTCACATTGGCCACCGCCTTGCGCACTCCCTTGCCGCCGAAACGGCCGGCGTCCTCGTCGCGCAGCTCGATCGCCTCGCGCGCGCCGGTGGAGGCGCCGGACGGCACGGCGGCGCGTCCCACGGCGCCGCTGGCCAGGATCACATCGGCCTCGACGGTCGGATTACCACGCGAATCGATGATCTCGCGGCCACGTATATCTACAATTTGAGACATTTACTGCTCCACTTCTTCGTTGTGTTTAAATAAAAGTATCGGTTACGTTTGATGGGCCAATAATCAACGCAGGTGCGCGCGGCGCACCCTACATTTCGGCGAATTTCCGCGCCTTGACGGTGGCGTCGACCTCTTTCAGGGTTTCCAGAAGCTCCGCCATCCTGCCCAGCGGCCAGGCATTCGGGCCGTCGCTCAATGCCTGGTCTGGGTTGGGATGGGTCTCCATGAATAACCCGGCGATCCCGGCGGCAACGGCGGCGCGCGCCAGCACCGGAACGAATTCGCGTTGCCCGCCCGAGCTGCCGCCCTGCCCGCCCGGCAACTGCACCGAATGGGTGGCGTCGAACACCACCGGGCAGCCGGTCTCGCGCATCACCGCCAGCGAGCGCATGTCGGATACAAGGTTATTGTAGCCGAAAGACACACCGCGCTCGCAGACCATGATCTGCGCATTGCCGGTCTCTCGCGCCTTCTCGACGACATTCTTCATGTCCCATGGCGCGAGAAACTGGCCCTTTTTGATGTTGACCGGCTTGCCCTGGCTCGCCACGTTCTGGATGAAATTGGTCTGGCGGCACAGGAAGGCCGGGGTTTGCAGCACGTCCACCACCGCGGCCACCTCGTCCAGCGGCGTATCTTCATGCACGTCGGTGAGCACCGGCACGCCCACGGCCTGCCGTACCTCCTCCAGGATACGCAGCCCCTCTTCCATGCCCGGGCCACGGTAGCTCTTGCTCGAAGTGCGATTGGCCTTGTCGAACGATGACTTGTAGATGAACGGAATATCCAGCCGCGCCGTGATCTCCTTGAGCTGTCCGGCGCTTTCCAAAGCCAGTTCCCGGCTCTCGATGACGCAGGGACCCGCGATCAAAAACAGCGGCCGGTCGAGACCGACTGCAAAACCGCAGAGTTTCATAAATCAACGTCCCTCTTTATGGTTATGGCAGCGCTCACGCGCCGCCTGAACAAACCCGCTGAACAGCGGATGCCCTTCACGCGGCGTGGAAGTGAATTCGGGGTGAAACTGGCAGGCCACGAACCAGGGATGAACGGGCAGCTCGATCATTTCCATCAAGTTGCCGTCCAACGAGGCGCCGGAGAAGACCATCCCGGCGTTTTCCAGAATCTCGCGGAATTTGTTGTTGAATTCATAGCGGTGGCGGTGACGCTCGGTGATGATGCCCTGATCATACAACGCATGGGCGCGCGAGCCCGGCAGCAGACGGCACTTCTGGCCACCCAGTCGCATCGTGCCCCCCAGATCCGACTCGCGGCTGCGGCGCTCCACCGTGCCTTCCTCCGTCATCCATTCAGTGATCAGCGCGATCACCGGATACGGCGTATTGTGATCGAATTCGGTGCTGTGCGCCTCGGCCAGCCCCGCCACATGACGGGCATACTCGATCACCGCCACCTGCATACCCAGACAGATGCCCAGATAAGGGATGTTGTTGCGGCGGGCATATTCCACCGTCTGAATCTTGCCTTCGACGCCACGCTCGCCGAAACCGCCCGGCACCAGGATGGCGTCCATATTCTCCAGACAAGCCGTGCCGCTGCGTTCGATTTCCTCGGAATCGATATAGACGATATTCACCTTGGTGCGAGTATGCACCCCGGCATGGACCAGTGCCTCCGACAGCGACTTATAAGACTCTGTCAGATTGACGTACTTGCCGACCATCGCCACCGTCACCTCGGCATCAGGATGCGCCATGTTGTAGGCGACCTTCTGCCAGGCGGAAAGATCGGCCCTGGCGGCGTGCAGGTGCAGACGCTCGGTGACGATATCGTCCAGGCCCTGCTCGTGCAGCAGCAGGGGAATCTTGTAGATGCTGTCCACATCGACCGCCGAAATAACCGCCTTTTCCGCGACATTGGTGAACAGTGCGATCTTGCGCCGCTCATCCGCGGGCAGCGGACGATCGCTGCGGCACAGCAGCACGTCGGGCTGAATGCCGATGGAACGCAGCTCCTTGACGGAGTGCTGGGTCGGCTTGGTCTTGATCTCGCCGGCGGACGGGATATACGGCACCAGCGTCAGGTGTATGAACAGGGTATTGTCATGCCCCAGCTCCACGCCCATCTGGCGAATCGCCTCAAGGAACGGCAGCGATTCGATGTCGCCCACCGTGCCGCCGATCTCGACCATCGCCACATCGGCCGGGCCATGCCCAGGGATCGTCGCGCCCTCCATGATGCAGCGCTTGATCTCGTCGGTGATGTGCGGAATCACCTGCACCGTCCCACCCAGATAGTCGCCGCGCCGCTCCTTGCGGATCACGTTTTCGTAGATGCGGCCGGTGGTGAAATTGTTGCGCTTGCCCATCCGGGTATTCACGAAGCGCTCGTAATGCCCAAGATCGAGATCGGTTTCCGCGCCGTCCTCGGTAACGAATACTTCCCCGTGCTGGAACGGGCTCATGGTGCCGGGATCGACGTTGATGTAAGGATCGAGCTTGAGCATGGTCACCTTCAGACCACGCGCTTCGAGTATGGCCCCGAGCGAGGCGGAGGCAATGCCCTTCCCCAGGGAAGACACCACACCACCGGTAACGAAGATATATTTAGTCATGAACACCTAAAACACAAATACGGACGAACCGCCGCGCGGCGTCCCAGAGGGTGCGCGGCGGTTGAGCATGTTGCGAATGCAGACGGGATAACAGATTACCAGAACGGGGCGATTTGCTCAATCAAAAGTAGGGTGCGTCTCACGCGCCTTCCGTGCGGTGCGTGAGACGCACCCTACCCACTTTTCCCAGGAATCGCACGCTTCGGCTTGCCTACCGCTCCCGCAAACTCTCCTGTCCATACTGCAACAGCGGGCTGAGGAAATATTCGATCACCCGCCGCTTGCCGGTCTTGATCTCCACGGTCACGGCCATGCCGGGCGTCAGGTTTACCTGCTTGCCTTCGACCGCCAGGGTGGCCCTGTCCATCTTCACTCGCGAAGAGTAGATCAGGCCACGCTTCTCGTCGTTGATCGCGTCGTGTGAAAGATGCGTGAGTTTGGCGTGGATGGTACCGTATTTGGTATAGGGAAAGGTCTCGATCTTGACCTCGGCGCTCTGGCCGGCATTGACGAAGCCGATATCCTTGTTCTCGACGAAGGCCTCCACCTCCAGCGGGTTGTCTTTGGGTACGATCACCATCACCGGCTGGGCGGGGGTGACCACACCACCGACAGTGTGCACGGCAAGCTGTTGCACCGTGCCGTCCACCGGCGAAACGAGCGTCATCAGCCTGCCGCGCGTGTCCGCCTTGAGCAGCTCCTGCTCCAGCGCCTGCGCCTTTTGCAGCCCTTCGTTCAGGCTGTCCAGAGTCAACCGCCGGGTCTCGGCGGTCAATGCCATTCTCGCACTCCGGCTCTCGGCCAGGGCGGCGTCGATCTCCTGCAAGCGGCTGCGCTGCGTGGCCAGGTCGCCCTCCTGCTCGATGCGTTCCTGTTCGCGCTCCAGATAGCCATGCCTGGGCACGAAGCTCTTGTCCACCAGATCCTTATAGTCCTGCGCTCGCTGGCGCGCGATCGGGGCGGTCTGCTCCAGTTTATGCACCAACTCCACGGTGGATCGCCGCTCCGCCTCGCGCCGGGCGATGTCGGCCTCGATGCGGGCACGTTTTGCGGTGTATTCACCGTACTGCCCTTCCAGCAGATGCTGGGCCTCCTGCCATTGGACGCCATTGTTCTCCCCGCCCTTTTCCAGGCGAGGCGGACGGCCATTCTCCAACGCCGCAAGCAGGGCGCGCGCCCGGCCGACCTGAAGCCGCGCCGCTGCCAGGTCACTTGCCAAACGGTCCATATCGGCCTGGGCGCTGGTGGCATCCAGCTCGATCAGCACCTCGCCGGCCTTGACCGCCTGGCCATCGGCGACATGGATCGCCTTCACGGTGGCGGTCTCGATCGGCTGGATGACCTTGGTGCGGTCGTTGGGCACGATCTTGCCGTGGGCGGTGGCGACAATGTCGATTCTACCGAACACCGCCCACAGCAGCGCGATGAGGGCGAACGCCATCAACAGCCACATCGCCGCGCGCGGCAAGGGCGAGACGGGGTTTTCCTGCAACGCCAGCGCTGCGGGGAGAAATTGCGCCTCGTGCGGCAGGCGCGCATGGCCATCGTGCTGTTTGCGGTCGCGCCAGGCCCGGGCGAATACCGCAGTGTAGCGTTTCAGCAGGTCTTTGGTGGCTTGATAACTCATGCCTGTTGCAAGCGATAAAGACGGGCATAATGCCCGGCATCCCGGCCGATCAGCTCGGCGTGGGCGCCTTCCTCGACGATCTGGCCGCGCTCCATGACGATGATGCGATGCGCATCCCGCACGGCAGAGAGGCGATGGGCGATGACGATCACGGTGCGGCCCTTGCAGATCGCCTTCATGTTGTTCTGGATGATGCGCTCGGATTCATAGTCCAGCGCACTGGTCGCCTCGTCGAAGATCAGGATGCGCGGATTGGTGATCAGCGCGCGGGCGATGGCGATGCGCTGGCGCTGGCCGCCGGAGAGCGTCGAACCGTGCTCGCCGACCATGGTATCGTAACCCTCCGGCAGCTCGGTGATGAACTCGTGGGCGCCGGCGAGTTGGGCGGCGTGGATCACCGCTTCCAGCGGCGCACCCGGATCGGCCAGAGCGATGTTCTCGCGGATGCTGCGGTTGAACAGCACATTCTCCTGCAACACCACACCGATCTGACGGCGTAGCGAAGAGGTATCGGCCAGCGCCAGGTCGATGCCGTCGATCAGCACCCGGCCACGCTCGGGCGCATATAAGCGCTGCACCAGTCTGGCGAGCGTGCTCTTGCCGGAACCGGAGCGGCCGACGATGCCGATCACTTCGCCGGGGCGAATCACCAGGCTGATGCCGCGCAGCACTTCCGGGCCGTCCGGCCGGTAGCGGAACACCGTCTGGTCGAACTCGATGCGGCCCTGAATCGGCGGCAGCGCGCTTTTGGCGCCGGCGATCTCGGTGCGAGAGTTGAGGATGTCACCCAGGCGCTGCACCGAAATTCCGGTCTGCTGGAAGTCGGTCCACAACTGCGCAAGGCGGATCACCGGATTGGCCACTTGCGCGGCCAGCATGTTGAAAGCGATTAATTGGCCGACCGTGAGTTGACCATCTATGACCAGCCGCGCGCCCACCCACAAGGTCGCCACCGTCACCAGCTTGCTGATCAAGGACACACCGCCGCCCGCCAGCGTGCCAATAGTCGCGGTGCGGAAGCTGGCCGAGACGTAGGCCGCCAACTGGTTGTCCCAGGTGCGCGTCCATTGCGGTTCCACCGCCATGCTCTTCACGGTGTCGATGCCGCCGATGGTCTCCACCAGAAAAGCCTGGTTCTCCGCGCCCCGGTTGAACTTCTCGTTCAATCGCGCGCGCAGCAGCGGTGTGGACAGAAGCGACACCAGCACATAGCAGGGCAGCGATAACACCACGATCAGCGTCAACCAGCCGCTGTAGTAGAACATCACCGCCAGGAATACCACCGAAAAGACCAGATCCAGCACCAGCGTGATGGCGTTGCCGGTGAGAAAGGAACGGATGTTCTCCAACTCCCGCACCCGCGCCACCGAGTCGCCGACCCGGCGCGCCTGAAAATAGGCCAGCGGCAGATTCAGCAGATGCCGGAACAACCGCGCGCCCAGCTCCACGTCGATGCGGCTGGTGGTATGGGCAAACACATAGCTGCGCAGCGTCGTCAGCACCACCTCGAAGACCACCACGGCGAACAGCCCCACGGCGATCACGTCCAGCGTGGTGAATCCGCGATGCACCAGCACCTTGTCCATCACCACTTGAAAGAACAGCGGCGTAATCAAAGCGAAAAACTGCAAGACGAAGGACACCAGCAGCACCTCGCCCAACAGCTTGCGGTATTTGACGACCGCCGGGATGAACCAGGTGAAATCGAATTTGGCCAGATCCCCGGCCAGCGAGGCGCGGGAGGCGAAGAGGATCAGCTCGCCCGGCCAGCGCGCCTGAAAGGCATCGAGGGCGATGATCTCGGGCC
>SBBG01000161.1 GCA_005240065.1 Gammaproteobacteria bacterium
CCAGCGCCCAGGCATAGGCCGCCTGGATCATGTTGGCGTCGACCGGGAACAGCGGGAAGACATTGCCGTTGCGCATCATCGCCGCGAAATAGGCCTCGATCTCGGGGCGCTGGTGCGTCCAGCCGTTGCGGCCCTGCTCCAGCGCGCCGGCGGTGAACAGCGTGATGGTGCTGGGTGTCTTGCGCCGCAGTTCGGCCATGGCCTGCGTCACGGTCTGCCAGATCGGCAGGCCATTGATGGCGAAGCTCTCATAGGAGCACCACAGCGAACGCGCGCCGAACAGCGCCAAGCCTACCGCCAAGCCGGCGCAGGCATCCTCATTGAGTGGCTCATAGACCTGGCCGTTGGGCGCCTGGTGATACAGGCCATCCTCCGTGGGATGGCGAATCTTCAGCGCCTCGTTGATGTTGCCGATACCGGAAGCTTCATTGCCGTCGGCGTTGGTGACAAGAAAGCGCGGATCCAGTTTGCCCACCGCGCCCACCAGTACGCCCATCGCCGTAGTTGGCACTTTGTTCTCGCCCGGCGCAAATTCTTGCAGCGGTAAATTGGCGATCGGCGCCAGCGGCAGCACAGACTCGGTCACAGAGGTGCGCGCGGCAGGTCCGCCGCCGGCGCGGCTGAAATTGTCGCGCACGATCTGCCAGGCGGCGGGCGCGAGAGCGCGGCGTCTCAGGCCCTCGACCACATCGACGTTTTCCAGGGTGTGCTGGGCATAGAGGTTGTGCGACTTTGCCCCCAGGGCATGCACGCCCGCGCCTTTGAGCTGCTTGATGATAAAAGCGGTGAGCGTGCCACCCAGCGCCGACTGTGCGGCCTGGTGCATGGTATCGAGCACCGCGCCGGCGAAGGCCAGGCGCTGGTCCAGCGAGAAACGCGAGCTGTCGACGAAAGCACCGTTCTGGTTCGCGTCATCAAATTCCTTGGCATCCACCAGATAGACGGCCTCGAAGCCATGCCCCTTCCAGTAGGCGATCATCTCCTCATCGCTGAGCAGCGAGACCATGGCATGATGCTCCTGGCTGTAGCCGTTCCAGACCAGCACCGGCAGGAAGTTGGTGACATTCGGATACGCGACGTGGAAGTGCATCATGGCATTCAGGATATACGGTTCGCCCATGCCGCCGTCGCCCAGTGTGAACGGGAACAGCGTGCCGGGGTGCAACAGCGCCCCGGCCATGGCGAAGTGCTGGCCTTGGCCCAAGGGGCCAGCGGGCGCGAGGATGCCGGGGATGGCGCCGGACAGATGGCCCAGCAGGCCGTGTTTTTCACGGAAGCGTGCGCGCAGATCCTTGACGGTGTGAATGCCCATCTCCTCCAGCGAGGAATCCAGAAACATCGCGCTATAGAAACCGGGCGCGTGATGCCCCACTTCGGTGACGATATTGGTGTGTCCGAGCATCACCAGCGCCGCATAGGCCTCGGCGCTGCTGGCGAAACCGCCCGGATGGCCGGAGGCTTTGGCGCCGGTCATTTGCAAGGTGAGATAGCGCAGCGCATCCGCCCCCAGCAGGGTTTGATACGCCGCGGCGGGATCGCGTGGATCGGCCACGGCGCGCGCGCCCTCAGCGATGGCTGGCCGGGAAGCATATTCCTCGGCATTGGCCCACGGCTCACCGAAATACTGGATGCCTTCACAGAAGGCGGGAATGCTGGCGGAGATAGGGCTACCCATGATGAAATTCCTCGTGAAGGGATGGTCTTGCAAAGATAGTATCCGTCACAGTATGATTTCGCAATACGTAATCATTTTCATAATGTGAAAAAATGAGCACCAAAACAGCAAGCACCTCTATCCAGGTCATCGATCGAGCCGTCCAGCTCCTGGACGTCATCACTCAGGCTGATGAACCCGTCAGCCTGAAAATACTCTCTGCGGAAACCAGCCTCCATCCCTCCACAGCGCACCGCATTCTGGCGGCGCTGGGCGAGCATGGCCTGATCGAACGTAACGAAATCGGCCATTACCGGCTGGGGGCAAAGCTCCTCAGTTTGGCGAGCCGGGTGGAGCAGCG
Source organism: Gammaproteobacteria bacterium (assembly GCA_005240065.1). GTDB lineage: Bacteria > Pseudomonadota > Gammaproteobacteria > Ga007554 > SBBG01. Next base: position 2,016 of record SBBG01000161.1, read on the forward strand.
CGTCGATCTCAAGCGGGAGGCCTTGCCCGTTATGGAATGGCTGCGTGGCGAGCTGGGTGAGACAGTGAATCTTACGGTGCGCGATGGTGATGAGGTGGTCTATGTGGAGCGGGCATCCAGCCACAAGATGATCCGGGTAGAGCAGGTGATCGGCGGCCATGCCCCCCTGCATGTCACCGCCGTGGGCAAGCTGTTTCTGGCCCACGATGGACAAACCGCTTGTCTTGCCTATGCCCAGCGCACCGGACTCCCCGGGTATACGGCGAATACCCTCACCGATCCTCTGCAACTCTGGCAAGCGGCGCGGCAGAGCCGGGAACAAGGTTACGCACTGGACAACGAGGAAGCCGAGCTCGGTGTAGGATGTATCGGCGCGCCCGTGTTCGATGCCGGGGGTGTCATGGTCGCCGGGTTATCCGTATCGGCCCCCATACAGCGCCGCAGGGATGAGTGGATTCCTCTGGTGATCGCCGCCGCAGACCGCCTTTCCGCCCGGTTGGGCTACTCGCGCGGTAATGGCCCAAATGAAAAGCTGCGGCATCAATGGTGATGCCCGCTTTCCCCATGCACATGCCCATGCGCGATCTCTTCAGGGGTTGCGTCGCGCACATCGACCACTTCGATATCAAAGACCAGCGTCTTGCCCGCCAGGGGATGATTAGTATCGATATCGACCGTTTTCAGTCCGGCCTTCACCACCACAACGTTGCGCGGCCCCTCAGCGGTGTTCACCTGTACCATCATGCCAGGCTTGTAGTGAATTTTCTTCTTGCCGGGATTGATAAGATGCTTGATCGAAATCCGCTGCACCGAGTTCGCCCGACGCGGACCATACGCCTGTTCCGGCGGCAAAGTAACGGTGAACGTATCGCCCGCCTTCTTCCCGGCCAGCGCATCTTCCAAGCCCTTGAGCATGCCGCGGTGACCATGCAGATAAACCACCGGCGCGCCGCCGCGCGAATCTTCCGCCACATCATGACCTGCTTCGCTCAAGCGATAATGCAGTGAAACCACCTTGTTTGCTTCTATCAACATAGCTGCTCTCTTTCGATTCAAAAATGGTTGGGGAGGCAATTATGCCAGAGACAATCTGAAAACCGCGAACATGGCATAATAAGCGGCAAGACAACCCTGCCCCGGAATTCACCGTGCATAAAATCACTCTCACCCGCCCCGACGACTGGCATCTGCATCTGCGCGACGGTGCGGCGCTGGCCACCACCGTACCGCATACCGCGCGCCAGTTCGCACGCGCCATCGTCATGCCCAATCTCAAGCCGCCGGTCACGACCACCGAACAAGCGCTGGCGTACCGGGCGCGCATCCTGGGCGCACTGCCCGAGGGCGCGGATTTCGACCCGCTGATGACGCTCTACCTCACCGACAATACCCCGCCGGAAGAAATCGCGCGCGCCAAGGCCAGCGGCCGGGTGGCGGCGGTGAAGCTCTATCCGGCGGGCGCGACCACGCACTCGGATGCCGGCGTGACGAGCCTGGAAAAGACCTACGCCACGCTGGAAGCGATGCAGGAACACGATCTGCCGCTGCTCATCCATGGCGAGGTCACCGACTCCGCTATCGACATCTTCGACCGCGAACGGGTGTTCATCGAGCGCCATCTGATACCGCTCGCCGCACGCTTCCCGCGGTTGCGCATCGTGCTCGAACACATCACCACCCGCGAAGCCGCCGGCTTCGTGGCGCAGGCGCCGAATACCATTGCCGCCACCATCACCGCCCATCACCTGCTGTTCAACCGCAACGCCATGCTGGCAGGCGGCATCCGGCCACACTACTATTGCCTGCCGGTGCTCAAGCGCGAATCACACCGCCAGGCGCTGGTCGCGGCGGCCACCGGCGGCAGTCCGAAATTCTTCCTCGGCACCGACAGCGCGCCGCATGCGCGTCACGCCAAGGAAGCGGCCTGCGGCTGCGCGGGCATCTACACCGCCCACGCGGCGATCGAGCTGTATACCGAGGTCTTCGAACAGGCAGGGACGCTGG
>SBBG01000079.1 GCA_005240065.1 Gammaproteobacteria bacterium
CGCTTACGCGCAGACTCCGACAAAACATCCGGCCCTACGGCTACGCGGGGGCACGTCAGCCATCGCTCGCATACGCATCGCTTCCATGGCTTCCGGCGTCGAACCCTACACGGGTTCTCATCCTGGCACTTCAAGTACCAGTGATTCCCTATAATATGGCTGGGGTGCCAGGATTCGAACCTGGGGATGCTGGAATCAAAATCCAGTGCCTTACCGCTTGGCGACACCCCAATAACTACAGGCACGAGTAGTAAAGTGACGAGTAGCGGGAAAAAAACCGAAGATTTTTTACTTGCCGCCCGTCACTTGTTACTCTCCGCTTATTTCAAGCAAAGGAGACCGATTCATTCCCCTTGCAACAAAACCCTGCCAGGACAGCGGCAATTGCGCCAGCACCCGGCGGGCCTCATCTTCATCTTCGAAGGCGCAAAATACGCACGCACCGGTGCCGGTCATTCTGGCTGGGCCGAAGCGCGCCAGCCAATCCAGCGCCTCGGCTATCTGCGGGTAGCGGCTACGCACCACCGGCTCGCAGACATTCCGTCCTTGCCCGGAAAGAAAGCCCTCTATTGTGAGGGGTGAGAGGTCGCGTGTCAATTCTTGCGCGGAAAATATCTCGGCGGTGGAGACATGGCAGGCGGGAACGAGCACCACATACCAAGGCTCGGTAAGAATGACCGGGACCAGTTTTTCACCCACACCTTCCGCCCAAGCGGCATGTCCCTCGACGAATACCGGTACATCGGCGCCCAGCCGCAGGCCAAGCTCGGTGAGCCGTTGCGGAGGCAGGCTCAGTCCCCACAGCGCATTCAGCGCAACCAGCGTGGTGGCGGCGTCGGAACTACCGCCGCCCAGCCCGCCACCCATCGGCAAGCGTTTTTCGATACGGATATCGGCGCCCAGCGCGAGCTGCCCCGCCGCTTCACGCAGCAGATACGCGGCCCGCAACGTCAAGTCCTGCTCGGGGGGAACGCCGGGCAGCTCTTCGACGCGGCGGATGACACCATCGTTGCGGATATCGAAATACAGCCAGTCGCAACGGTCGATGAACTGGAATACGGTCTGCAACAGGTGATAGCCGTCGGCGCGACGGCCGGTGATGTGCAGAAAGAGATTGAGCTTGGCGGGCGCGGGCCAGGCGTGGGCTTTCATGGCGCCAGCTCCCAGCGGTCGATCACCAGCCGCACTTGCAGATGGGGATTGTTCAGCGCCAGCTTGTGCGGCAGGTCGACGCCGTTGACCGGGGCATAGCGCGAAAATTCGACACGCCAGCCGGACTGCTCCAGCCAGAGGGGGCGGCCCGCCTCGTCCAGCTCCTTCCCTGCCTCGAAGCGCGGATCGGCCAAGCCCAGCACCCAATAGCGCAACCCCGCCACCGGCATGTTCCAGCCCAGCCGCTCGCGCAGCAGGGCCTCGGCATCCTGGGCGGTAAAGGTCTGGCCATCGGCCAGCCGCATCATCACACCGTCGCCCCCCCCCTCCAGTTGCACCGCGCCCTGGCCCAGCGGACCCATCAGGCGCAGGGCATAGGCGTCCTGCTGCTGCGTCCAGCGCAGCGTCGCATTCCAGTTTTCGCTTTCATTGTGCACGGCGATGCGGCCGGTGAGCGCCCAATCGTGCAACGACATGAGGAATTGCCGGCGCGCCTGTTCCAGTGCGTCGGTCATCGCTGTCCGCTCGGGCGAACGAACAGGTGCGGTGGAACACGCGGCCAAAATGGCGGCGAGGCAGGCGATCATGAAAACCGGGACGGGGGAGCGGGCCACCTTAAAAGCACCTCTTATGACTTTATCAAGCGCTCCCAAGGACAATACTGCTTGATCAAGCGATTGGCAAATCTATGCGGGGCGGACTAACTGAAAAACGCTCACTTGCCCTGCATATTAGCCCGGCAATCGGCATCATTCCGCCTTTCTCCCAGGCGTAGGGTGCGTCTCACGCACCGCACGGATGGTGCGCACGGCGCACCCTACAGTAGCTTTTCTGTCGGAGAGAGGGGGAAACTCAAACCGAGAACGACGAACCGCAGCCGCAGGTGGTGGTGGCGTTGGGGTTGCGGATGACGAACTGAGCGCCTTCCAGTCCCTCGGTGTAGTCGATCTCGGCTCCGGCGAGGTATTGATAGCTCATCGGGTCGATCAATAACGTGACACCGCCCTTTTCCACCAGAGTGTCTCCGTCTTCGACGCTTTCATCGAAGGTGAAGCCGTACTGGAAGCCGGAGCAGCCGCCGCCGGAGACAAAGACACGCAACTTGAGATTGTCGTTGCCTTCTTCGACGATCAGTTCCCGGACCTTGTTCGCCGCACTGTCGGTAAAGTTCAGCGGCGAGGGGATGGTTTCGATGGCTACTGCGCTCATGGAGATTCTCCGAAAAAACACATAATTGTGCCATTAGACAAACATGGCGGGAATGGTTCGATTGTCGGATTTCCCACTGACGCTGTCAAGAATTATGCGTTCTAAGGCAATAAGGCGATGCCTTGCAATCCTGCCGTTTCCTCGAAACCGAACATGATATTCATGTTCTGCACCGCCTGCCCGGCGGCGCCCTTCACCAGGTTGTCGATCACGGACAGGACCACGACGGTGTCGCCACCCTGCGGCCGGTGAACCGCAACGCGGCAGGTGTTAGCGCCCTTCACGCTGCGCGTCTCGGGGTGGCTCTTGGCGGGCAGCACGTCGACAAAAGGTTCGTTTGTGTAACGCTGCTCATAGAGCACCTGAAGGTCTGCGGCGGTATCTTTCAGCGTTGCATAGAGCGTGGCGTGGATGCCGCGCACCATCGGTGTCAGGTGCGGGACGAAGGTCAGCCCCACGGGTGCACCTGCGGCGGCGCTCAACCCCTGGCGGATTTCGGGCAGATGGCGGTGACCGGGGACGCCATAAGCCTTGAAGCTGTCCGCCGCCTCGGCGTAGAGAATATGCATCTCTGCCTTGCGGCCGGCGCCGGAGACACCGGACTTGGCATCGGCGATCAGGTGTTGTGCATCCACCACGCCAGCTTCGACCAGCGGCAGGAAGCCGAGCTGCACCGCGGTGGGGTAGCAGCCGGGGTTCGCTACCAAACGGGCTTCGCTGATCGCCGCGCGGTTCACTTCCGGCAGACCGTACACTGCTTCGGCGAGCAGTTCGGGACAGGCATGCGGCATGCCGTACCAGTCCTGCCAGCCAGCGGCGTCCTTGAGGCGGAAATCGGCGGCGAGGTCGATGACTCGCGCGCCGGCGCTCAACAATTCGCGCGCCATGCCCATCGCCGTGCCGTTGGGAGTGGCGAAAAATACCACGTCGCATGCCGCCAGCGCCGCGCGGTCCGGTACGGTGAAGGTGAGATCGACGTGCCCGCGCAGATGGGGAAACACATCCGCCACGGGCGTGCCCGCCTCGGCACGCGAGGTGATGACGGCCAGTTCCACCTGCGGATGCCCCGCCAGCAGGCGCAATAATTCGACACCGGTATAGCCGGTGCCGCCGACGATGCCGGCTTTGATCATTTTGACCCTTTTTTCCATCATGCCGCTTCCCGGATACCGGCGTGAATGACGATCTCATCAAAAGGCGCGGATAATTTCCCCTTGCTGTCCTTTTCCAGCAAGCCAAGCATCACAAGCTCTTTGACATCGGCATGGACATTCTTGTAATCCCGGCCCAGCGCCTGGGCGAGCTGGCGGGTGTTCAAATCTTCGTGGCTTGCCGCATATTGCAGTAGCTCCAGCCGTTTTTCCGTGATGGCGGAAAATAGCTCCCGCAAGCTGCCGAAGGTTAGCCTCGGCCTTACCTCTTCGCCGGTCTCGGCACGCCGCCAGGAATTGGAGAAGGCATCCAGTGCCGCCTGCGGCTTCAACACTTCAATCTCGATGCGATTCATTCCCACCTCCAGCCCGCGATACGGGCGCAATCCTCGCGGAAATCGGACAGTAATTGCTCAAGCGACACAAACCGATAATGCTCCTCGCGCAAACCATAATGGCGATGATCGCCTTTGCCGGCCGCGTACCAGGCACTCGTCGTTACGGCCGCAGTAAAGACGGTATTTCAGCCCGCGCGGCCGCTCGTCGCTTCGAACAGGCAACTGCCAGAGCACCATTTCCAGCACCAAGCCACCTTGGCGATCCTTGTGCCGGAAAAGTTGTCGCGCCTTCATGTCATGTATGACACCACGGTTCTATTATGGTGTCAATAACCATAACCATGAAACAACCAACGAAGACAAGTGCCATTATCTTTTTTGAGTTATCGGGATGCAGAATGAAACGCCTTGCCGACATACGCCATCACCGCCTCGATCTGCTCGTCCGTCAGCACCGATTTCCACGCCGGCATGGTGGTGCCGGGCAGCCCGTCGCGGATGACCTGGCGCAAGCGTTCGCGGGTCATGCCCGCCATCGCGGTGCGGCTGGTGAGGTCGCGGGGATGGGGTTGCAGGAAACTGCCGATCCAGTTGCGGCCGGTGCCGTCGGCGGCATGGCAGAAGGCGCAGTTCTTCTGGAATAGGGTCTCGCCCTGACGTTCCTGGGGCGTGAGATTGGCGAGCTTGGGCGGGATATCGTGTTTGGCATAGATACTCGCCCCCGAGATGCCGTCGGGTTTTTGCGGCGGCTGCTGATGCGAGTAGCCGCCGCGCGGGAAGGACAGGGCGCGCGGGTCCCACTCGGCGGGCGCCTTGTCATCCTTGCTGCGTGACCCTTCATGACAGGTGACGCAGCCGGACATGAACAGCCGCCTGCCCTCGCGCTGCGCGGACGTGAGTGATTCCCACGGCGTGTCGAGCGGGATCTCGCCCTGGGCAAAGGGGAAGGCGGCTTGGTAGCGCTCATGCCTGGGCCAGCCGTTTTCCGGGGTGTGGTAGCGGGTGTTTTTCTCCTTGCGCGACATGAACGCCTGGCGCACGAAGTCCACCACCGCCTCGATCTCATCGGGCTTGAGCACACCCTTGAAGGCCATCATCGCCGTGCCGGGGCGGCCGTGGCTGACGGCCTTGATCATGCGCCGGCGGTCAAGGACGCGGGTCGTAAAATCGCGCGGCGGCGGCGAGAGATAGCCGGCGGCGACGGTCTTGGCATCGCCGGAATAGCCGTGGCAGAAATAACAGCGGTAATTGTAGATGTCGCGCCCCAGCTCGAAGCGGCCACGCGGCCGGGGACGGTCTTCTTTGTCAGCGACGGCCTGGAAAAGGCCGTCCGGCCGGCAATCGAGCAGGCGGCATATCTCCGCGCGATTATCTAGTTCCCGGAGACTTTTTTTTTCTGTGGCGAAGGCCGGATGAACTCCTGGAAGACGAATTCGGCCACGTCGGCGATCTCCTGATCGTTCAACACCTTGCCCCAGGCGGGCATGACCGTGCCGATCTTGCCGTTGCTGATGGCCTTGAACAGCGCGGGCCGGTTGAGCGTGCGGCGCGAATCGGGGTGCAGGAAATTGCGCGGTTTGGGGCGGATGAAGGTGGAACGCGGCCCCTCGCCGTCGCCCGCCTTGCCGTGGCAGGTAAAACAGTTCGCCATGTAGAAATCGCGGCCCTTGGCGCCATCGCCGGCCAGGTTGCCGGGAAAGGGCAGCGACATATCGGCATCGACGATCGGCGCGGGTTTGGGCTTGGGTATTTCCGCTTTTTCGCCCGCTGCACCGTGGCCATGGGGCGGCATGGCGCCGCTATTCCCGGCGGAAGCGGCCGCCGCGGCTTCGGCGATGGCCTTGTCGCTCATGAAAGTCGCGCGGATGTGGTCGACCACGGCGGCGATTTCCGTGTCGGACAGGCGCGACCCGAACGGCATCATGGCCGTGTCGGGCCGGCCATACGTCACTGAATTGATCATGCGCTCGCGCGTCAATTCCTCGCGGGACTGGAGTGACGCGAATTTGCGCGGCGGCGGGTTGAACGTGGCCTGCGTCCACATCGCCCCCGCCCCTTTGTCGCCGTGGCACACGGCGCAATTGTTGATATAGATGCGCTCGCCAAGGCTGGCGTTGACCGGGATGACGCGCCGCGAATTCGCACCCGGTCCGGCGCGCGAGGCGGGGTGTGGCTGGGAATGGGGCGACGAGGATGGCGCTGCCGATGTCCCGGACGCCGCCGATGCCGCCCAGACAGACGCCGGCGCCAGGGTAACCGCCAAGAGGGCCAATCCTATATTCCGCGCGGTACGTCTCAGAATCTGTTTACGATCTCGCTGAAGGGCGCATCGCGGCGTTGCCCTTATTATGACAGAGCGCCTCAAAATGCTCACATACTCTGTGTATGCTGCGCTTTTTCGGCCCGCCATTTTTAAATCAGACGGGCCTTGCGCTGCATTCCTTGATCGAGATCGTAAACAGATTCTCATACTTTAATTGTTGGAACTGGAAGAAAAGAGGTGGGTGCATATCTTGACACTGTGCACAACATTTGACTACTGTTAAACTAAAAATTCCCTGCACCCGCGATTGACATGTTCATAAGAAAGATCCTGACGATGCTTGGCACGAGCAAACCCAAATGGTTTGTTGCGGGTGGTGCGATTTTGGCGCTGGGCAGCCTGTGGGCTGTGCCGTCGTTGAGCGGCACGATCCTGGGCACCAAGCACGACTTCACCGGCTTGAACGCTCGCGTCGGCGTGGTGGCGATGTCCGGCGTGGCATTCTCCGATTACGGCTCGCCGTGCGTCTACTGCCACATCCCGCCCGACAAGAAGGGTGCCGATTCCACCGAACTCGGCGGCAATCCCGGCTGGAACCGCTTCCTGCCCAATCCCGACAGCTACAACCTCTACGACAGCCGCAGCCTGGAAAACAAGGTGCGCACACCCAGCCCGATCAGCCTGCTGTGCCTGTCCTGCCACGACGGCACCATGGCGCTGGACATGACGGTGTTCAAGCCCAACGGCTGGAAAAGCACCGAAGACGCCGCGCTGCACGTCCGGCTCAATGGCGGAAACGACCTGATGAGCTGCGGCAAATGCCACGACGGCAAAGTGGCGCACAGCATCGAGATCAAGCATCTGGGCACCGATTTGCGCAATGACCACCCCATTTCCATGCAATACGCCGGACTGAACCAAAAAGACCCCGACTTCTGGAAGCCCGACGGACCCTATGGCTTCGACAACGGCGTGAAACTCTATGACGGCAAGGTGGAATGCGCCTCCTGTCATAACGTCCACGACCCGGACATCAACGTGCTGCTGCGCGCCACGTCCGACAGGCTGTGCGAGACGTGTCATATCAAGTAGCGAGTAACGAGGAAAAGATTTGCAGGCTAGATGGCCTGTATATCACGAACCTCCCGCACACTGCCGCTCACGCCATAATGAACCAACAACCTCTCGAACCTCGCCACTTGCCACTCGCCACTGTTCTATTGATACTTGCCACTGTCCTCCTGACCGCCTGCGGCACCCAACCCGTCAAGCCGGTGGAGGGGCCGCCGCCGGTCTTCCCCGCCCCGCCCGATGCCCCGCGCTTCATCTATGAGCGCACCCTGACATTCAGCGACAATGTCGAACAGACCACGGCGGGCGACCGTTTCCGCCTGTTCGCTTTGGGCGAGAAAAGGTCCGCCAAGGCGCTGGTCAAGCCCTTCGGCGTCGCGGTCCGCCATGGCCGGGTCTATGTCACCGACACCGCGCAGCGAGTCGTGGCGCTGTTCGACATTCCCGGCGCGCGATATGTCGAGATCGGCGCGGAAAAACCGGGGCAACTGATCAAGCCGATGGGCATCGATGTCTCCAGCCGCGGCGAAGTGTTCGTCTCCGACATGACACAGCGCGTGGTCCAGGTCTACGACCTCGACGGCAAATACCTGCGCACCCTCGGCGGCAAGGACATTCTCAAGCGCCCGTCGGGCGTGGCGGTCAATCCCGGTGGCACGCGGCTGTACGTGGTCGAAACCGGCGGCATCGACACCGACGCGCACCACGTCTACATGTTCGACGCCCAGAGCGGCGCGCTGCTGCAAACGATCGGCAAACGCGGCGTCGGCGATGGCGAGTTCAATATCCCCCTCCAGGCCGCCATCGCTCCCGACGGTACACTGCATGTGGTGGACAAGGGCAACTTCCGCGTCCAGACCTTCAACCCCGACGGCAGCTTCGCCCGTACCTTCGGCGCGCCGGGCCGCTTCCCCGGCCAATTCGCCAGCCCCAAAGGCATCGCCACCGACCCGGACGGCAACATCTACGTGGTGGACACCGCCTTCGGCAACTTCCAGATCTTCAACAAAGACGGTCAACTGCTGATGTTCATCGGCGAACGCGGCGCCTCCGGCGCACCCGCCAAATACATGCTGCCCGCCGGCATCGATGTCGATGAGGACGGGCGCATCTACGTGGTGGATCAATTCTTCCGCAAGGTGGATGTGTTCAGACCAGCCGGGTTGAAGGCGGAGGAGGGGTTTGCGGTGGTGAAAGGCAAGGACAAGACGGGGGGGTAAAAACAGTTTATCCTCGTCACCAGAGGGAGTCACGTCTTGCAGTTATTCAGAGCTTCCGGCGGATGCCCTGGGCCGTGCCCCACAAGAGGGAGAGGCTTCATGAACATCACCACCACCCCGCTGAGCACACCCCCGGCGACGATCGAGATCGTGGAGCGCAAGGGTTTGGGTCATCCCGACACGCTATGCGATGCCCTGGCCGAGCAGTTCAGCGTGGCCCTATCGCGTTTCTATCTCGATCATTTCGGTTTTATCCTCCAC
>SBBG01000241.1 GCA_005240065.1 Gammaproteobacteria bacterium
GAAAACAGGCACCAACACGATCAAACTTGCAAAATTCCCGCTGATTTGACGTTCGTTTCAACTCAGCGCAGCTTTCGGCGAGAATTGATCAGAGGTTCCCTAAGAGAAACCCCGGATTATCGCGACAAATCGGCGCTGATATTCCTGCGCTTGCTGTATCGTCCCCGCAAGACCGTTCATAGCATGGATCTTCCCGACTACGCATCGCAAACGCTGTACTGATTGCCCATCACTCCGTCGTCTTCCACGACGACTACCGTAGGTTTGTGCTGCGCTGTCATTGTCACACCCACCCCATCTGCCTTGCTTTTTTAGGACAAGATTTTTATCGGCAGCAATGAGAAAAGATTAACCATGTTTCAGACATGGATACCCCTTAAACAGCGGGACAGGCCTGCAGAATTCTGTTATATTTCCCTATGATGTCGGACCATCCCCCATCTCAGGAGATATGTTTAACCATGAATCCGTATCAACGCCCTGCCGTCGCAACCGTTGGCTCTGCGCTCACCACCAACAAACTGATCCGCAACACCTACACGCTGCTGGCAATGACGCTGCTGTTCAGCGCGGCCACCGCCGGCGTGTCGATCAAGTTCAACCTGCCCTATCCGGGCCTGATCATTACCCTGGTGGGCTACTTCGGGCTGCTGTTCCTCACCTACAAGCTGCGCAACAGTGCCTGGGGCCTGCTGTCGGTATTCGGGCTGACCGGCTTCATGGGCGTGACACTCGGTCCTGTCATCAACACCTACCTCGGTCTACCCAACGGCGGACAGACGGTGATGATGGCGATGGGCGCCACCGGCGCGATCTTCCTCGGCCTGTCGGCCTATGCGCTGACTTCGCGCAGGGACTTCAGCTTCATGGGCGGCTTCCTGTTCGTTGGCGTTTTGGTGGCCTTTCTTGCCGGGCTGGGCGCCATCTTCTTCGAGCTGCCCACCCTTGCGCTGGCGGTATCCGCGATGTTCGTCCTGCTCGCCTCGGGGCTGATTCTGTTCGAGACCAGCCAGATCGTTCACGGCGGCGAGACCAATTACATCCTGGCGACCGTCTCGCTGTATGTCAGCATTTACAATCTGTTTGCCAGCCTGTTGCACTTGTTGGGTATCTTTAACGGAAACGACTAATTCGCCGGCAGGTATGGAAAAAACCCCTGGCGGTGCACTGTCCAGGGGTTTTTCATTTGTGGTGATGTCATGACCGAAGAACACATTTTCGCCCAGTACATCCGCATCCTCGGCAAAGGCAAAAAGGGTGCGCGTTCGCTGACGCAGGACGAAGCCTGCGAGGCGATGCGCCTGATACTTGCCGAGGGCGCGGTCGAGCCTGTGCAGCTCGGCGCCTTTCTCATGCTGATGCGCGTCAAGGAAGAAAGCCCGGAGGAACTGGCTGGGTTCGTGCGCGCAGCGCGCGACAGCCTGGCTTTGCCGGGCCCGCTGCCCAAGGTAGATCTCGATTGGTCATCCTATGCCGGCAAACGCCGGCAATTGCCGTGGTTCCTGCTCTCCGTCTTGCTGTTGGCCGAAAACGGCATTTCGGTATTCATGCATGGCATCGGCGGACGCAAATACAACCGTATCTATACCCCCGGCGCATTGGCATCACTGGGAATCACACCTTGCGCATCGCTGAGTGATGCGGCGCAGCGTATTCAGCAGCAGGGCTTTGCCTTCCTGCCTTTGGAGAATTTCTGTCCCAGACTTCAGGAAATGATCGAGTTACGCGACCTGCTGGGACTGCGTTCTCCCGTGCATACCCTGTCGCGTATGCTCAACCCCTTCCAGGCTCCTTACCTGATGCAGGGCATCTTCCACCCCGGTTACAAAGTCATCCATCAACAGGCGGCGCTACTTCTCGGACAGCCTCATGCGGCGGTGCTGAAGGGCGAAGGTGGCGAGATCGAACGCAACCCGGACATCGACTGCCAGGTACTCACCGTCCACGAAGGCGTCGCTGGGGAAGAGCAATGGCCCGCCCTGTTCAGCACCCGCCACATGAAAGACGAGACCATGGATGTGACGCGGTTGGCGACGCTGTGGCGCGGCGACATCGCGGACGACTACGGCGAAGCGGCGGTCACCGGCACCGCCGCGATCGCGCTCAAGATGATGGGACGCGCGGATTCGGTCGAAGCGGCGGAAGCGTTGGCGCGGCGGATGTGGGATGAACGGCCCCGTGACAAGTACGACAGCGGAACGCACGCTTGACGATTTGGCGAAGTCTCGCCTGACAATTTATAATCCTTACCCGAATGCGCAGGCGTAGCTCTGATATCGTAGGGTGCGTCCCACGCACCACAACCTCGGATGGTCAAGGCAATATCACGAGGTGCGCATGGCGCACCCTGCAATGGAATCACATATCAATGAGATCCCGCACAAGCCGCCCACGAATCGGTCTGTTGATCGCTTTGCTCGGCCTGAGCCTGCTCTGCGGCTGCGGCCAGAAGGGCGCTCTATATCTGCCGGACGAAAAACCGGCGCCCAGCCAACCACAACGATAAAGAGCTTATGGATCATTTCAGCTATCGCAATGGCGCGTTGCACGCCGAGGATGTCGATCTTGCGCGGATCGCCGCCGAGCATGGCACACCGTGCTATGTCTACTCCCGCGCCACCATCGAACGCCACTGGCACGCCTTCGACCGCGCCTTCGCCGGGCACGATCACCTGGTGTGCTACGCCGTCAAGGCCAACTCCAATCTCGCCGTGCTCAACGTGCTGGCGCGGCTGGGATCGGGTTTCGACATCGTATCCATTGGCGAGCTGGAGCGGGTGCTGGCGGCCGGGGGCGACCCGGCGAAGGTTGTTTTCTCCGGCGTAGGCAAGCGCGCCGACGAAATGCGCCGCGCCCTGGAGGCGGGCATCCACTGCTTCAATGTCGAATCGCTGCCGGAACTGGAACGCCTCAACACTGTGGCGGCACAGATGGGTATGTGTGCGCCGGTGTCGCTGCGCGTCAACCCGGACGTGGATGCGCGCACCCATCCTTACATCTCGACCGGACTGAAGGAAAACAAATTCGGCATCGACATCGCTGAAGCCCGCGATGCTTATGCACACGCCGCCGGACTGCCGCACATCGAGATCATTGGCGTGGACTGCCACATTGGCTCGCAACTGACCGAAATCGAACCGTTCGTCGACGCCCTCGACCGGGTGCTGCACTTGGTCGACGAACTCGCCGCGCAAGGCATCGCCGTCGACCATATCGACATCGGCGGCGGCCTGGGCATCGCCTATCATGGCGAAACCCCACCCTCGCCCGTTGACTACGCCGCAGCGCTACTGCCAAAGCTGGCCGGACGCAAATACAAGATCCTGCTCGAACCCGGCCGTGCCATCGTTGGAAACGCCGGCGTGCTGCTCACCACGGTGGAATACCTGAAACACACGGCGCACAAGAACTTCGCCCTCGTCGACGCCGGCATGAACGACCTGATCCGCCCCGCCCTTTACAAGGCTTGGCAGGACATCGTTCCGGTACAACCTCGCACCGATGGCAAACCCCAGCACTACGACGTGGTCGGCCCGGTATGCGAAACCGGCGATTTCCTCGGCAAGGACCGCAGCCTCAACATTCAACCCGGTGACGTGCTGGCGGTGCGCTCCGCCGGCGCTTACGGCTTTGTCATGAGCTCGAACTACAATACCCGGCCGCGCGCGGCGGAGGTGATGGTGGACAGGGATCGGATCCATCTGGCGCGGGCACGGGAAACGGTGCAGGCGCTGTTTACGGGCGAGCGATTGTTGCCTTGATAACGTCGAACTGGTTGATTATCTCGATTTCCACTGAGAAGCCATGATGAAGAATCCCTGTATCCGAGCGAGTTGCTGCGCGAAGACGCGATAGCGGAGTTGGGTCTATCTGTGACGGAAGCAGCCGACAGGTTGAGTATGTCCCGTGTAACCTTGTCCCGCATCCTGAATGGACACGAAGCAATTACTTCTACTGTGTCACAAAGCGCTGAAGGGCGCATTGTGGCGTTAAAATCAGGCTCAAAATGCTCATTTACTACGTGTAAACTCCGCTTTTTCGCCCGATTTTGCCTTACACTGCATCCCTTGATCGCTTTGTGACACAGTAGAATTACTTGCCTTGCGGCTGGAAATGGCTGGTATCAGCACTGACGACATGTGGCTGACCATGCAGGAAATTATGATCTTGCGCAGGCCCCTCGATACCCACAACTACCCGTCCGCACTTTACAGGAAGCGACTGCCTAATTGGCTGAATTAGACCTGACGGTCATCGCCAGAAAACCAGGTAACTGTCAATTCATGCCGAAATTTTGCATTTTCGCATGTTTCGCGGTAAGTCCTACAGTCTGCTAGCGAGGTGGAGTTGATTCTCACATAAGGAACCTCTGATCAATTCAGAGGTTCCGCGGCACACGGAGGCGCCAGCATTTTTCAATCACTCCAAGTGATTGAAAAATGGAGAAAAACAAAAATCACATTTTTTCTTTTCTTGATGTATCAATTAGTTGGCGTAATTAATACATGCCGGCGCAGCGGGCGGGCTGTAGACGCTCTTTTTAGACGCCGTAACCCACCCGCCGCCCCACTAGAACAAGCTCAAACTTTCTTGCGGCGACGAACAAAAGCCAAACCGGCAAAACCCAACCCCATCAACGCTAGAGATGCAGGTTCTGGGACTCGGTTAATTGGATTAAAGGTATCCACAAACGTCCACGACAGAACATCATGATTCGCATAGGCGGCACCGGTACCAGAAGTAAACCCCACAAAAGCGTTGGTTGTCCCAAGGTCGGCGGCCAAGTCACGGGTCAAGGAAAGAATCGCTGAGGACGGCCGGGCGCTTGTCTGAGATAAGCGCACTTCCAGCAAGTCCGTCACACCATTATAATCAATCCAGGAATACCAGATTCCTCCATTGTTCATATCATCCAATGTAACCTCGGCACGCACCACGGAATTCACGTCACCGCCGACATCAATACCGACATGATTACTGCTGTTACCGTCGATGAAACCATTGTTCCAGGTATCAAATTCAATACCCACACTGTTGGGCACTCCCTGATAACCGATGCCACCTCCCCCGCCGCCAACGCTATTCGAATTTGTTTGGACGACAAACACCAATCCATCAGCTCCACAACCTAGACCATCACACGCCCCCCCAGCATTGGTGAATCTGAACTGGAACGCTGTACTGAACGATACGTTGGAAGCGAGCGAGATTGGGTTTGTAGAAAATACACTTCCAGCCTGGCCAAAATTAGCCGGCGTTACACGTAAAACATTGCCAACTTGCGCAGCATTGCCGTTCAATGTGAGCCCGCTTGTACTGGAGAAGTCAGTATAAGTAATAGTGGTCGCCTGAGCCATTCCAACAACCCCTAATGATGCTGCGAGCAGCATGGTCGGTAAGTAACGCATGATTATGTACACTCCTATAATTGTTAAGAGCACTTCTAGAAATTCACTTTTTGCCGTTCTCGCGCAATCGGAAACCCAGAAAATCAAGATACTAGATGCCCACCTTCACGGGTATGACGAGCTTTTAGAAGTGCTCTTTAA
This sequence comes from Gammaproteobacteria bacterium, assembly GCA_005240065.1. Taxonomy (GTDB): domain Bacteria; phylum Pseudomonadota; class Gammaproteobacteria; family Ga007554; genus SBBG01. The sequence goes on from SBBG01000241.1 coordinate 5,550, forward strand.
GTTAACCGGATAATCCAGACGCCCTATTAAGCATAATTCATACCAGATCTCAATAAAAACATAGATAATTAATAAAAAACAAATAGTTAAATATATTCTCCACCTGAGGACGCTTTATCCGTAAAGAAATTTTATAACCCATCTGTAAAGAAAACCGACAAAAATAACAATAGTCGAATCACACCATAAAAACCTCTATCGCCAAATTTTAATATAACATATTGATTAATAATATATTTTTATGATCTAGCGCTGCTGTAAGGAAATCCGACACTTAAGGTATCTCTAAGCAACCCCCATTTTTTGCGATACTACGCGTACTCACTTGCTCACTTAACGGGGCGCCTACACTAGGTATTGAGTGATCTGTTGCAGGGTGACGAGACGCGGGTGTGGGGTGATTTGGTCTATACCGGCCAAGGCGAGGTGTGCGCAGATCGGCACAAGGCCAAAGACTTCACTCACCAGAAGGGCCATCGCCACCGTGCCTTGAACGAGGAACAAAAGGCGGTCAACCGGATCAAGTCGAAGGTAGGCGCCAAAGCCGAACATCCGTTCCGTTTCTCGTCATCAAGCGGGTTTTTTGGTTTTGCCAAGACGCGCTATCGGGACTGACGAAGAATGCCCATCGGCTGTTTGTCACCTGTGTCTTGGCCAGTCTGTATGGCTCGAGGTCTCTGTTGCGCCTTGCGTGGGCGTAATGCGCCCAAAATCCTCCCTTGCCCCCGAAAACCGGGGACAAGGGAAGAAAAGATGAATACATCATCACCAAAAACACGTTTCCATCCTGTGCATTCAAATTTTAAACAACATGTCGTGTGAAAAGGTGAATTAATCAGAAGCTCCTTAAAATTCAGAGGTTCCTTATAATAGTGAACCGGATAAACACTTTTTGGGTAATTCACCACACATCAAAGCAAAAACGAACTACCTTCAAAACCCCGCTGCCGCCACGCCTCGTAAAGAATCACCGCCACGGCGTTGGAAAGATTCAGGCTGCGGTTATCAGGCCGCATGGGAATGCGCAGCAATTGTTCCGGCAGCAGGGCGTCCAGCACGGCCTGCGGCAAGCCACGGGTTTCTGGCCCGAACAACAGCGCATCTCCTGGCTGAAAGGCTACATCGGCATAATATCGCCGCCCGCGCGTCGAGCAGGCGAAGATCCGCACCGGCTGTACCGTCTCGACAAAGGCATCAAGGCTCTCGTGCTCGCGCACCGTGGCATATTCGTGATAGTCCAGGCCGGCGCGCTTGAGCTTGCTATCGTCCAGGCGGAAACCGAGCGGGCGGATCAGATGCAGCACCGCCCCGGCGTTCGCGCAAAGGCGGATAATGTTGCCGGTGTTGGGTGGGATTTCGGGCTGATAGAGAACGACTTGAAACATCAATCTTCGCCAGTCAACTCGTCACCCATCCCCAGATCCTTGATCTTGCGCGTCAGCGTGTTGCGCCCCCAGCCCAGCAGCCGCGCCGCGTCCTGGCGGCGGCCGCCGGTGTGCTTGAGCGCGGTTTCGATCATGATGCGCTCGAAAACAGGCGTCGCGGTATCGAGCACGCCTGTCTCGCCCTGCGACAGGCGCTGATCGGCCCAACCCCGAAGCGCGGATTCCCATTCGCCGCCATTAACCACTGGGGCGCTTTCGAGTTTGAGTTCGGGCGGCAAGTCTTCGAGATGGATTTCCCGGCCCGAGGCCATCACCGTCAGCCAGCGGCAGGTGTTCTCGAGCTGGCGCACATTGCCCGGCCAGTCGAGCCTGCACAGATAGGCCTCGGCCTCGGGACGCAGCGCCTTGGGATCGACATTCAGTTCGCGTGCCGCGCTGTTGAGGAAATGGCGCAGCAACAGTGGAATATCGGTGCGCCGCTCGCGCAGGGCGGGAATGTGGATGCGGATCACATTCAAGCGGTGAAACAAATCCTCGCGGAACAATCCTTCCCTGACGCGCCGTTCCAGATCCTGGTGAGTGGCGGCGATGATACGCACGTCGACCTTGATGGGGGTATGACCGCCCACGCGGTAAAATTCGCCGTCCGCCAGCACGCGCAGCAACCGTGTTTGCAGTTCGGCCGGCATATCGCCAATCTCGTCGAGGAACAACGTACCGCCATCGGCCTGTTCAAAACGCCCGCGGCGCATACTCTGCGCGCCGGTGAAGGCGCCGCGCTCGTGGCCGAAAAGCTCCGACTCCAGCAATTCGCGCGGAATCGCCGCGGTATTGAGGGCGATGAACGGTTTGCCTGCCCGTGGGCTGTGACGATGCAGCGCCTGCGCCACCAACTCCTTGCCAGTGCCGGATTCACCATTGATCAACACCGTGATGTTCGATCGCGACAGTCGCCCGATGGCGCGGAATACCTCCTGCATGGCGGGCGCCTCGCCGATGATCTCGGGGCTGCGTGCCTCCTCGATGTGCGGCTGCGGCGAGCGATTACGCCGGCTGTGATCGATGGCGCGCCGCACCAGATCGACCGCCTCATCGACATCGAAAGGTTTGGGCAGATATTCGAACGCGCCGCCCTGATAGGCCGACACCGCGCTGTCCAGATCGGAGTGCGCCGTCATGATGATCACCGGCAGATCGGCATGGTCGGCCTTGATGCGCTCAAGCACCTTCAACCCATCCATACCGGGCATGCGGATATCGCTGACGACGATGTCCGGCACGTCATGTTCGAGGGAACGCAGCGCCGGGGCCGCGCTCTCGAAACTGACCACGTCCATGCCGGCCTGCCTCAGCGCCCGCTCCAGCACCCAGCGGATAGACCGGTCGTCATCGATCACCCAAACATGTTCCCTATCACTCATTACCCTTCTCCATCGGGAGCACTATCGTAAACGTCGTCTGTCCCGGACGGCTGGCACATTCGATCAGGCCGTCATGCTGTTGCACCAGCGATTGGGCAATCGACAAACCCAGCCCGGTACCTTCGGGCCGCGTGGTCACCATCGGATAAAAGATCCGCTCGACCATGTCGGGAGCGATTCCCGGCCCGCTGTCGATCACCTCGATGCGTGCCGCAAGTTTGTGGCGCTGTTGACCGATGGTGACCTGGCGCTGAATCCGCGTGCGCAAAATGATCTCACCCGCCCCATCGATGGCCTGCACAGCATTGCGCACGATATTGAGCACGGCCTGAATGAGTTGATCCGGGTCGGCGCTGAACTCCGGGATACTGGGATCATAATCGCGGACGATCGGCACCCCCGTGGGCACCTCGGCGAGTACCACGCCGCGCACCCGCTCCAGCACCTGATGGATGTTGGTGAGGCGCTTCTGCGACAGGGTATTCGGGCCCAGGATGCGATTCACCAGATTCTGCAACCTGTCCGCCTCACCGATGATGATGCCGGTATATTCCTTGAGCGATTCATCAACCAGCTCCCTCTCCAGCAGTTGCGCGGCACCGCGCAATCCGCCCAGCGGGTTCTTGATTTCATGCGCCAGTCCGCGCACCACCGCGCGCGCCGCCTGAAGCTGGGCCAGCAGATTCTCTTCGCGAGTGATGCGCATCTGACGATCCACCTGCACCAGCTCGACCAGCAACTCGCCGCCCTGCTCCTCGGCCAATGGCGTAATCGTCATGCCGACGGAAATCTTCCGGCCGCCCGGCAGCGTCAAATGCAACTCGTGCTCGGTAAACGGAGCGCCGCTCTCCAGGGCATGGCGCATGGCATCGACAACCAGCGCCGCCCCCGGCAACAAGTCTTGCACCGGCAACCCATGCAAGCGCCTCGCGCTCACCTCAAAGACCATCTCCCCGGCCGGGTTGACATAAATCAGCCGCAGCGCATCGTCGAAGACCAGCACGGCAGTGGTCAGGCCATCGATAATGCGCCGATTTATCGCATCCTGTGTCATAAAATCGGGCAACATATACCGCTACTGCAAAAACCGAACCACGCTTTAAACCCTCCCTCCATACTTGGAGTATTCCGCCCCGGGATAAATTTCAACTATATGAAAAATAAAATAATAGACACAAAAATGGAGCGCTCTTGGTAAATTCGGGTAATTCCGGGAAGTGAAAATCGCTGTCTGGCAGGTAACAGAATAGTTCATCGAGCATTTTTTTGCACTATTATGGTGCAAATATCTACAGCAAGAGAAAAGACATGAAGACCATTAGAAAAACCAGAAAAGAAAAACCCCGGCAAGGATAACCCATGCCGGGGCCAATAGACGGCAATAACGACATTACAAGCTGTAATACATATCGTACTCGACCGGGTGCGTCGTCATGCGAAAGCGCGTGACTTCCTTCATCTTCAGGTCGATGTAGGCGTCGATCATTTCGTTCGAGAACACGCCGCCCGCAGTGAGAAACGCACGGTCCTTGTCGAGCGCTTCCAGCGCCATGTCCAGCGAATGGCACACGGTGGGGATCTTCGCCGATTCTTCACGCGGCAGGTCGTACAGGTCCTTGTCCATGGCGTCGCCAGGATGAATCTTGTTCATAATACCGTCCAGGCCGGCCATCATCATCGCGGCGAAGGCCAGATAAGGATTGCTGCTGGCATCCGGGAAACGGATTTCGATGCGGCGCGCCTTCGGGCTCGGCACATATGGAATACGCACCGACGCAGAGCGGTTGCGCGCCGAATAGGCGAGCATGATCGGCGCTTCGAAACCAGGCACCAGACGCTTGTAGCTGTTGGTGGTGGAATTGGTGATGGCGTTCAGCGCTCGAGCGTGCTTGAAAATGCCGCCGATGTAATAGAGCGCCAGCTCGGACAAGCCACCATACAGATTACCACTGAACAGATTCTGCCCACCCTTGGACAGCGACTGGTGCACATGCATGCCGCTGCCGTTGTCGCCGACGATCGGCTTGGGCATGAAGGTGACGGTCTTGCCATAAGCGTGCGCGACGTTCTGGATTACATACTTGAGCACCTGCACCTCGTCGGCCTTTTTCACCAACGTGTTGAAACGCGTGCCGATTTCACACTGGCCGGCGGTGGCCACTTCGTGATGATGTGTCTCGACGGACAGCCCCATGTCTTCCAGTGCCAGGCACATGGCGGAGCGAATATCCTGGAACTGATCGACCGGCGGTACAGGGAAGTAGCCGCCCTTCACACCGGGGCGATGCCCCATGTTACCGTCCGGGTAGACTTTCTCGGAATTCCAGTGGGCAGCCTCGGAATCGATCTTGCAGAACGAGCCGCTCATGTCCGCACCCCAACGCACGTCGTCGAAGATGAAAAATTCTGGCTCCGGGCCAAAAAATGCGGTGTCGGCAACGCCGGTGGACTGCAAGTAAGCCTCGGCGCGCTTGGCCAACGAACGCGGATCGCGGTCATAACCCTTCATGGTATGAGGCTCGAGAATGTCGCAACGCAGAATCAGAGTGCTCTCGTCGAAGAATGGATCCATCACCGCCGTGTCGGCATCAGGCATCAGAATCATATCGGACTCTTCGATGCCCTTCCATCCGGCAATGGAAGACCCGTCGAACATCTTGCCGTCCTTGAATGCGTCGGCATCAAGCGTGGAAGCCGGCACGGAAACGTGCTGCTCTTTTCCACGGGTATCGGTAAAACGAAAGTCAACGAATTTCACTTCGTTGTCTTTGATCATTTTAAGAACTGTTTCTGCGGACATTTAATTCCCCCCTCGGGCGTTCCTGTCAATTAAGAGATAAACCTGGTCCAAAATAGCACAAAATGTGCCATTAATTTTTTTACTTTGACATCAGTGCGCTACTGAATAATATGCCAAAATTTAACCTTCTCGCGCTCGCAAATAGTGCGCAAAAACGCCATTGAGCACCAAAGTGGTGCGCGTGGGGTTTCAATCGAATCGGATTTTGTTGCTGCAAGATTTCAAACCAGCTTCTTTGCGTAACTGGCACGGCTTGATCACACAAGGTACAGCGAGGGAGATTACCCCCAGGCAATGCTGTTGACAAGAGCCTGGGCGAAATAATATTCCGGTTGCCGCAAAAATGCGGTCGGAATAACTAAAGCTATGGACAAACTGTCCGATGTTTTGAGGGTGAATTTGGTATAAAGCGAGGCCTCGGGCAACCCCGCCGAGGCGAGCTCTAACTATGGACTTAAAGACAATGGACAAAATGGAAACCAAAACCCGCCGCCAGCCCGCCGCCTGGCTAGCGGCACTCGCCATCGCCGCCACACCCGCCGCGCACGCTGACTTGCTGACACAAGACCTGAAAAATGCCATGCTGATCGGATTGGCGGCGGGGCTGCCGGCATTGACCGCGATCCCCGACACGCGCGCCGAGGGAACACTGGGCGCGGGCTACCGCAGGGACAGTTTGAACTGGAATATCGCCGGAAACTCAGCGGGGACGAACCCAAACATCCTCTCTGACCTGACATGGGAAAGTCTGGACATCGCCCAGGTACGGGCGGGCGGGAAAATCACCTGGAAGGACGACTGGATAGCGCGTGGCGCGGCAGCCTACGGCCAGATCGTCACGGGCGAGAATCAGGACTCGGACTACCTCGGCGATAACCGCACTCTGGAATTTTCGCGCTCCAACAACAAGGGCGGCGGCGACGTGCTCGACGTCAGCCTGGGCGTGGGCCGCACCTTCCGGCTCTACGACAAGAGCGTCGGCAAATTCATTTATCTCACCCCGCTGGCGGGTTACTCACTGCACCGGCAAAACCTATCCATGACCAACGGCTATCAGACCTGGCCGCCCCTCGGCCCCTTTCCCGGCCTAGACTCCTCATACGACGCCGAATGGCAAGGCCCATGGATAGGCTTCGACACACTGTTGCCGGTCGACACCAAACTGTCGGTGATCGCCAATATCGAGTACCACTGGGCGGATTACGACGCCAAAGCCAACTGGAATCTACGCAACGACTTTGCCCATCCAGTCAGCTTCAGGCACAACGCCCGCGCCCGCGGCTACACCGCGACAGTGGGCGGAACATACACGCTCACCCCGAAATGGCGGCTCAACATCACCGTGGAACATCGCAACTGGCGCGCCAGACCCGGAACCGATACGGTCTATCGCGCCAATGGCGACATCCTCGAAACCCGCCTCAACGTCGTCAACTGGGAATCACTAGGGCTGATGATGGAGGCGGTATATCGGTTTTAGGAATTTTCGCGCCCACAGCGCACGTTACGACCGACGACATGTAAACTTCCCTCTGCCAGCAAGGAGGAGAACCCAAAGGGCGGGGTGTGCGTTCAGCACGGTTACTGTAGCGCCTCATCCGAAATCTTGCTGGAAATTCGGGTGGGTTTTGAGTGTGCTGTTTCGCCACCCACTTGCTCGAAGCCGGGGTCGACCTGCTCACGCTCCAGAAGCTGCTCGGCCATCGCCACCTCTCCACCACCAGCGGCTATCTGCA
>SBBG01000083.1 GCA_005240065.1 Gammaproteobacteria bacterium
GCCGGTATTTTCGCTTTATGCGCACGATCACCTGAGTGGTGTCACCCCCTTCCTCATTGGTCTGGCGATCGGCATTTACGGCCTGGCCAACGCGGTATTCCAGATCCCGTTCGGCATGTTGTCCGACCGTTTCGGCCGCAAACCGATCATCACCCTGGGCCTACTGATCTTCGCCATCGGCAGTGTAGTCGCGGCGGTCTCGGACAGCATCATCGGTGTCATCATTGGCCGGGCGCTGCAAGGCAGCGGGGCGATCGCCGCCGCTGTCATGGCGCTGGCCGCCGATCTTTCCCGCGAAGAGCACCGCCTCAAGATCATGGCCGTGATCGGCATGACCATCGGCCTGTCGTTTTCCGTCTCGCTGGTCGCCGGCCCCTTGCTCAATAGCTGGATCGGCGTATCGGGCATCTTCTGGCTCACCGCCGTGCTGGCCCTCGGCGGCATCGCGGTATTGCACTTCTGGGTGCCGCAACCGGCGCACAGCACGTTTCACCGCGACGCCGAGGCCGTCCCGGCGCAATTCGGCGATCTCCTGAAAGACCGGGAACTGCTGCGCCTGAACTTCGGCATCTTTGCCCTGCACATGATCCTCACGGCAAGCTTTGTCGTCGTGCCGGTCGCGCTGCGCGACCATGCCGGTCTGACGCAGGATCACCACTGGATGGTCTACCTTGGCGTGCAACTGATATCGATGATCCTGATGGTGCCATTCATCATCCAAGCCGAAAAACACCGCCGCATGAAGCAAGTGTTCGTCGCCTCGGTGATCGCCGTAGGACTGTCCCAGGCCGGGCTGGCCTTCGGCCATGCGTCGCTGGTGGGCATTTCACTGCTGATGCTGGTGTTTTTCCTCGCCTTCAACGTCCTGGAAGCCACTCTGCCGTCCCTGATCGCCAAGACTGCCCCGCCCGAAAAGAAGGGTACGGCGATGGGACTGTATTCCACCTCCCAGTTTTTCGGCGCCTTCTGCGGCGGCGCGCTGGGTGGCTGGCTGTATGGCGCGGCAGGGGTAGAAGGAGTCTTCATTCTGTGCGCGCTTACAGCGGTCGCCTGGCTGGTCATGGCAATAGGCATGCGCCCCCCACGCTACCTCAGTAACCACATGGTGAACGTGGGCAAAGTCGACGAAACCACGGCGCGCGAACTGGCAGCGCGCCTCGCCCAGGTGCGCGGCGTCGCCGAAGCCACCGTCATCGCCGCCGATGGCATCGCCTATCTCAAGGTCGATCTGCACACGCTGGATACCGAGGCGTTGCGCGAATTTTCAGGGCATGCCTGAGAGCCTCTTTACGATCTCGCGGAAATGCTCAGCACTTCGATTCCATAGCGCTCGAACACCCCATCACCCGTCACCAGAATCAAGCCTTCCGACTGCGCCTGGGCAATCAGCATCCGGTCGAACGGATCACGATGATGCGGCGGGAGCACGCCGGCACGGGTGGCATGATGCAGGCTCACCGGCAAACCGATGAACCTCTCCTCCGTCACCGTCTCCTCGATGCCTTCCGGGACACTCAGTTTTCCGATCGCCCGTTTGATCGCTATTTCCCAAACCGAAACGGCGCTGATGAAAACCAGGTTATCCCCCCTGCCGATTTCCTGCCGCGCCCGGACTCCAAGCGCCGGATCATCGGCCAACCACCACAGGAAGGTATGCGTGTCCAACAGCAATCGTTTCATCAAGCGCTTCCCTCGAATGCCGTAATGACTTCTTCGGGTGTTTCGTCAAAATCTGGCGCAAGGGTAATTTCCCCCCTGAACCGCCCAGGTTTCCGGTCAACCTGGCCCCTCTGAACCGGCACTAATCTGACGGCGGGAACCCCGGCTTTGGCAATCACCACATCCTCCCCGGACAAGGCCTGCTCCACCAGCTTTGAAAGCTGGGACTTGGCGTCGTGCATATTTACCGTTCGCATCTCAATCTCCTTAGCTTAGCTAGATTTAGCTAAGACCAGCCTAAAAAATGCATCCGATGCAATACCGTTTTACGATTAAAACGAATAAAGCGAAGATATCACCGCAATGGACTGATACAGACTTGAAGCTTCCAGCTCGAACCTATAAGCTTGAAAACTGAAATTTCTCCGTTGAAAGAGGCTCCCCCTATGGCAAGAGGCGTCAATAAAGTTATTCTGATCGGCAACCTCGGCAAAGATCCCGAAGTACGCTACATGCCCTCCGGCTCCGCCGTGGCCAACATCACGGTCGCCACCAGCGAAAGCTGGAAAGACAAACAGACCGGCGAGAAAAAAGAGCGCACCGAATGGCATAACGTGGAATTCTTCAACCGGCTGGCGGAGATCGCCGCCGAATACTTGAAGAAAGGCTCGAAGGTCTATATTGAAGGCTCGCTGCGCACCGACAAGTACCAGGACAAAACCACTGGCGCGGACCGCTATATCACCAAGATCGTCGCCAGCGAGATGCAGATGCTCGACAGCCGCGGGGGAGGTGGTGATTTCAGCCAAGCCGAAGCAAAGCAGGGCGGCGGACGAGCGGCGAAGCCCGAATCTCAAGCGGCGGGGGGCGGCGGCTTTGACGATTTCGACGACGATATTCCGTTCTGAATGGCCAACCGGAATAAAGAAAGGCGGCCCGAAGGCCGCCTTTCCAGTGCTCCTGCCGGGTAATTCCTTACCCTGCGTCGTTCCATGGCGATCGCAGTTCCTTGCCCTTCCCAGCACCCATCCCATGGAAGTGATCCGGTAATGATGATATTGTCTCGCCCATTTGTAAAGCGGAACTCATAATTGAATAATCTCCCCTCCGTGAAGCCGCCGCAATTTGCGTTGCGGCATGGCGGCCTGGCATTCGGCGAAAATGGTTTCTTCGTCGCCGGGCTTGTTGTGGGTGATGTATATAAGGGGGTCGTGGCGCAGTTTGGCGATATCCTCGGCCAGCAGCGTGGGGCAATAATGGCAGGCCAGGCGGCTCAGCTCGAGATTGGAATCGGCAAAGGCCGATTCGACAATCAGCACATTCAGCCTCTGCCGCGCGTTGAGCGCCGCCCAGAAACTGTCGTTGGTGGTGGTATCGCCACTGAAAGCCAGCGCACCGCTTGAACATTCGACACAGTAACCGACGCCAGGCACGGCATGGTTGACGGCGATCATTTCCAGCGCCCGCCCCGCAATCATGCATACATCCCCCGCAGCCATGACTTCATAGCGTAATACCGGGGCACCGGGCTGTGGCAACCGGGAGAAGTCGGGCCAGATCACCCAGTTGAAAATATGCTCCTGCAAGGCGCGCAGGGTCGCGGCCTGACCATGCACCACCACCGGCTCACGTATGGAATCGAAAACACTGTCCAGCAACAAGGGCAGAAAGGCGACATGATCGAGGTGAGAATGGGTGATAAAAACATGGCGAATAGACGCCATCTGTTCGAGACTCAGCTCTCCGACGCCGCTACCGGCATCGATCAGAATATCGTCGTCGATCAACAATGAAGTGGTTCTGAGCCCTGGCCCGACACCGCCGCTCGCCCCCAGCACCCTGATGTTCATACCTTACTTCCAGTGTTAGCCATATGCCCCGTCAAAGCTGCGCATGCACGACTATAACCGATCGCGCAAAAAATACCCACGCATCCATTACATCGGCCAATGCCGAACGGAACATGAGTCCACCCTTTCATGACACGTCCAGATATGCGATGATTTCCTGCGTTGCCGATGAAGCCCTACCCGAATGACCACTATCATCATCAGCTTTACCGCCATTATCCTGTACTGCGCGACAGGATTCCTGCTTGCATATTCCCTGTATAAAAGGGGTAATATCCCGCTCCCTCGCGGCGGCTTGATCGCCCTGGGGCTGGCGGCCTCGGCATTGCATGCCGTCACTTTGCATCACAACATCTTCACCACGGCGGGACTCAACCTCGGCTTCTTCAACGCTTTTTCGCTGTTATCGTGGCTGATCGCGCTGCTGGTGTTGCTGACCTCGCTGACCAAGCCGGTGGAGAACCTGGGAATCGCCGTCTTCCCGCTGGCGGGACTCGCCCTCGCGGTGGAGATGATTTTTCCCACAGCAAACCTGATCCTCGAAAAAGCCACGCCGGGAATCCAGACACACATCATCATTTCAATACTGGCCTACAGCGTGGTCAGCATCGCCGCGGCGCAGGCCATTCTGCTTTCCATTCAGGATCGCCATCTGCGCGCGCGCCATCCCGGCGGATTCATCCGGGCACTTCCGCCGCTGGCCACGATGGAAACGCTGCTGTTCCAGATGATCGGCCTAGGCTTCGTGCTGCAGAGCTTGTCATTACTCAGCGGCGTGGTTTTTTTGGAAAACATGTTCGCCCAGCACCTGGTACATAAAACCGTACTGGGCATCATCGCCTGGCTGGTATTCGCCATGCTGCTATGGGGCCGCTGGCGTTTCGGCTGGCGCGGACGTACCGCCATCCGGTGGACATTGAGCGGCGCGGTGGCATTAATGCTCGCCTATTTCGGCAGCAAACTGGTGCTGGAACTCCTTCTACATCGCTGATGGACGACATCCCTTTAAGCCTGCTCTTCGGCGCGCTGGGCCTGTTGATCGTCGTTTCGGCGTTTTTTTCCGCCGCCGAGATTGCCCTGATGACACTGGACCGTTACCGCCTGCGCCACCTGGCCAGAAGCGGGCACCCCGGAGCGAAACGCGCCCAGGTCCTGCTGGCGCGGCCGGACCGGGTGATCGGTGTCATCCTGCTCGGCAGCAACTTCGTCAATGCGCTACTCTCCACCCTGGCCACGGTCACCGCCATCCGCCTGCTTGGCGAACAGGAGAGCACCATCGCAATCGCCACAGTGACGATCGCGCTGGTGGTACTGATCTTCACCGACCTGGCGCCCAAGACACTGGCCGCCCTGCACCCCGAACGCATCGCCTTCCCCAGCACCTTCGTGCTGGGTCCGCTGCTACGCTTAGTCTATCCCGTGGTATGGCTCATCAACGGCATGGCCAACGGCTTGCTCAAGCTGATCGGCGTGTCACCCAAGGATACCGCCGCCCGCCCCATCGGCAGCGAGGAAATCCGCAGCGTCATCAACGAAGCCGGCGCCATGATGCCACGCCGCCACCAGAAGATGCTGCTCAGCATTCTGGATCTGGAAAAAGCCACCGTCGAAGACATCATGATCCCGCGCAACGACATCGTGGGTCTGGATCTCAACAGCGAATGGAGCGAAATTCTCCGCCAGTTGTCCACCACCCGGCATACACGCCTGCCGGTTTACCGCGACAACATCGATAATGTCATCGGCTTCCTGCATGTTCGCAATGCACTGCCGCTGCTCAGCCGGCGTGAGTTCGATGAAGAAGCTCTGCTGAAGGTGGTCCGCGAACCTTACTTCATTCCCGAGGGTACACCGCTCAACAAACAACTGCTGAACTTCCAACAGCAAAAACGCCGCGTCGCGCTGGTCGTGGACGAGTACGGCTATATTCAGGGACTGGTGACACTGGAAGACATTCTGGAGGAAATCGTTGGGGAGTTCACCACCGACATCTCGACAGCCGCCAAGGATGTGCATCCGCTGAAAGACGGCTCATACCTGGTCGACGGCGGCGCCAACATCCGCGACCTGAACCGGCTGATGCACTGGAATTTACCCACGGCGGGGCCGAAGACGCTCAATGGCCTGATCCTGGAATACATGGAAACCATTCCCGAACCAGGCACCAGTCTACTGCTGGCGGGTTACCCGGTTGAAATCGTCCAGACCACGGGAAATGCGGTAAAGACGGTCAAAATCAAGCCCGCGTTACCCAAAGAGGCGAACGATACGGAACAGGGGTAAGGAACCTCTGATGTGTCAGAGGTTCCACGGCACATGGATGTGCCGGCATTTTTCAATAACCCCAAGTGATTGAAAAATGAAGAAAAGAAAAAATCACATTTTTGCTTTTCGTGCTCTGAAAATTCCAGGATGGAATTATTCGGAGCTTCCGTAACCCTCACCCCACCTGACTGGCGATTGATGGATTCGCCTCGGCGATAAAGATGCGGAATCTGTTGCGTCCGCCTTCTTTCGCCTCATAAAGCGCATCGTCGGCCATTTTCACCAACGTCGCCGGCACGCCCCCGTCCCTTGGCACGATACTCGCCACACCCAGGCTGATGGTCACATGATCGGAAGTCTTGGAATGCCGGTGCTCCAATCCCAGCACATCGATGCTCGACCGCAGCTTCTCGGCGATCACCGCCGCGCCATCGAGATCGGTGTCGGGCAGTATCACGGCGAACTCCTCGCCGCCATAACGCGCAACCATGTCACCGGGACGCATCAGGGCGCCATCCAGTGCGCGAGCCACCTTGCGCAGGCACTCGTCGCCCCCCTGATGCCCGTAGTTGTCGTTGTACGCCTTGAAATGATCGATATCGATCAGGATCAATGAAAAAGTCTTGGCATCCCGTGCCGCGCGCAGCCATTCCTGATCGAGATACTCATCGAAGCGGCGGCGGTTGGCGATCCCCGTCAAGGCATCCAGACTGGATAGCCGTTGCAACTCGGCGTTCTTCTTTTCCAGCTCAATCTGCATGCCGCGCAGCGCGCGATAGGCGTCGTCACGCTGCTGCTGCGCAAGATAGGTGCGGGTATGGGCGCGGATGCGGGCCACCACCTCGATCTGGTCGGGAAATTTGACGAGATAATCCGTCGCACCGATCTTGAACGCCTCGCTCTTGATGGCCGGATCTTCCTTACTCGACAATACGATGATGGGCGTGGTCTTGGTGACAGGGTTGGCGCGGAAAAAACGCAGCAGCACCAAGCCGTCGACTTCGGGCATGACCAGATCCTGCAAGATCACCGTGGGACGAAACTCGATCGCCTCGCCCATGGCGTGCGTCGGATCGGAACAGTATCGCAATTCGATATCCTGCTCATTCTCCACCATGCGCCGCAATGCCTCGCCGACGATCGACTGATCGTCGATCAACAGCACCCGGGCCTGTGACGGTGTTTCGGCGGGCATCATATCCGGTATCATTTTCTGCATCTCAGCCACAACGACGTGTACCTCTACTATTTATATCGGCAGCTCCTGAAAAATGGCTAACAAGGCTGGAGGGAATCTGGTCGATGGACAGGATTTCCACCGCCGCATTCAATTCGGCCGCGGCCTTGGGCATACCGTAGACCGCACAACTCGCCTGATCCTGGGCAATGGTGTGAAATCCCTTGTTGCGCAGCTTCAACAATCCCTGCGCGCCATCCCTGCCCATCCCCGTCAGTAACACGCCCAGCATTTCCCCTTTCCAGTGCTCGGAAACACTACAAAAAAAGACATCCACGGAGGGCCGGTATACCTGTTCGCGCGGTAAAGGTGTATAGCCTAACGATTGATCCGGGTACATCACCAGATGATCGTTGGTACCGGCGATCAGCACCGTCCCTGCTTCGGGATGATCGCCTTCCCGGGCCAGACTGACATGCAAGGGTGTTTGCTTGTTCAGCCACCGGCTCAATTCGCCAACGAACTGGGCATCGACATGCTGCACAATAACGATGGGCGCGGGGTAATCCGCTGGCAGAGAGGCAACGATCTGTGCGAGCGCCTGGGGACCGCCCGTGGATGAGCCAATCGCCACCAGGCTTCTTCCCCCTCGCCTGTTCATGTCACCCCCGGCCTGTTGCAGAGGCGGGTGACAACGAGCGGAGGCGAGAGGACGAATCAACTTCTCAATGGTGCGCAGCTTGGCCTGGAACGTTTCGCAGGTATCACAACCAGAGATAGAGTCCTGCAAGCCCAGCACCGGGGTATTCACGGCGTCCAGCGCCCCGGCGCCCAGCGCCTCGAACACCCGAGCGGACTGACTGTCCACGGAGCCAGTCACGATAAGTATCGGACAGGGCATTTCAACCATGATGCGTCGGGTCGCCTCCACACCGTCCATCACCGGCATCATCAAATCCATGAGAATCAGATCGGGGCGGTCTTCGGCACAACGCCGTACCGCTTCCGCACCATCATGCGCAACCCAGGCGATCTGGTGAACGCCCGTCGCGAGAACACCGCGACGCAGGCTTTCCACTGCCAGAGGCATGTCGTTCACTATCGCAATTCGCACTACGTACTCTCCCCGATCAAATCATGCACAGCCTGACGCAAGGTATCGTCATGAAAACTGCCCTTGGTCAGATAATAATCCGCGCCCGCATTCAAACCGCGCCGGCGATCTTCCTCGCGATCCTTGTAGGAAACTATCACAACCGGCGTGCGTTGAAGATGCGGGTCCTGCTTGATCATACGCACCAGCTCGATGCCATCCATGCGCGGCATATCGATATCGCTGATCACCAGATCGTAATGCCCTTCTCGCGCCGCATTCCAGCCATCCATGCCATCGACAGCCACATCGACCCGATAGCCTAGCGACTCCAGCAAGGTGCGTTCGACTTCACGCACGGTAATCGAATCATCCACCACCAGAATGCGCTTGCTGTGGCCATTGCTTTGCACCGCATCGGTATCGCCCGCGACACGTGACAGTTGCCCTTGCGCGGCGATCTTCCTGATCGAGTGCACCATGTCATCGACATCGAGGATCAATACCGGCGACCCGTCTTCCATGAGTGCCGCGGCGGCGACATTCATCACCTTGCCCAGGCGGGGCGGCAATACGTGAACCACCAAGTCACGCTCGCCAAGAAATCGCTCCACCGCCAGTCCATACCGCTCGTCGCGATCGCCCAACACCACGACGGAAAATTCATCTCCCTTTTCTGGCACACCCTGCATATCAAGCACTTGCGCTGCGGAAACGAGACCGATGCGATGATTGCCGAAACCGACGAACTGGCATCCCTCTATGGATTCGATGCCGGCCGCCTCCACGCGCAAAATGCGATCGACCCGCGCCAGGGGAAGTGCATAAGGTTCGTTGGCGATTTCCACCAGCAGCGCCGGAACCACCGATAGTGTCAGCGGCAATTGCATGTGAAACCGTGTGCCCTTGCCTGGCTGGGACATAATGCGTACCGTGCCGCGCATTTTCTGAACGGTGTCGTGCACCACATCCAGCCCCACTCCACGCCCGGAGATTTCGCTCACGTTGTCGCGCGTGGAAAATCCGGGCAGAAACAGGAACTCCAACAACTCCTGCTCGCTGAGATTGGCCGCCATTTCGGGGCTGACCAGGCCGCGCTCAAAAACTTTCTTGCGCAATCGCTCCAGTGACACACCCTGCCCATCATCCTCCAGCACGATCGAGAGCATGCCGGCGTGGTGATAAGCGAATAGACGCAGCGTGCCTTTTGCGGGCTTGCCCGCCTTGATACGCGCTTCGGGAGATTCGATGCCATGGTCCACCGCATTGCGCAGCAAGTGATTGAGCGGGGCCTCGATCTTGTCCAGGATGTCTCTGTCCACCAACGTCTCCTGTCCGCCGATATCCAGTTGCACCTCTTTACCCAGAGAGCGCGCCACATCACGCACCATACGTGAGAAGCCATGCACGCCATCGGCAAAGGGACGCATGCGGCTGGAAATCACTTCGCGGCGCAAACGCCAGGAAAGATTGTTCAAACGATTATCGAAAGACTCCAGTTCCGCCATGCGTTGGGCGAGAAATTCACGGCTGTCGGCGATCTTGCGTTGTGCCGCGCGGACCTGTTCCAGCATTTGATCCCGGCGCTGTCCCGATTCCAACGCTTCGCGCAAATCGTCGAGGACCTTGACCATCTCCACCTGCCGGCGCTTCAATCTCAGCATGGATTCGGCATGAGGGCGCAGCCAGCGGGCCTCGACCATCGCCTCACCCGCAAGGCCCATGAGGCGATTGAGCTGATCGGCGCTGACCCGCAATACCCTGTCCTTGGTGACCTCGAAGTCCTTGGCGGGCGAGGACGCCGGTACAGGCACGGGCGCCGCTGGCGCTTGCGCGACAGGCGGAGCGGTAACTTGCCTCTTCGCAACTTCGCCTCCCTGCAATAACGTATCCAACCCGGACAACAGCTCATCATACGCCGGGGGATGCACCTCCCATCCGGCATCCCGAACGGCGATGCCGCTTATCATGTCGACCCCTCTCAGCAATACGTCGACATATTCCGCCTTGAGCGCGATCTTTCCTTGCTGGGCCGCGACAAAGCCGTCCTCCATGCGATGCGCCACCTGCACCACCGCCTGCAAGCCGACCAACCGCGCCGCCCCTTTTATGGAATGCGCGGCTCGCATCAGTGCTTCGAGATGCTTTGCCGACGCGGCATCTTGCTCCAGCGCCAGCAAACCTTCCGTCAATATGGCCGCCTGCTGTTCCACCTCGGTGCGAAACAGCGCCAGCATGGAGGGGTCGATGGCGACCGTCTTGGATGAATGCCCGGATGGACTTTTGCCTGAAGTATCACCGGCCGGGGTCGCACGCTCAGGCGCCGCCGAAGAATTCGGCATCTGTGTCAGCGCCGCCAGAACCGCGTCATACTCTGTGCGGTGTTGTTCTAGCCAGGTATCCACCGACGACTCGTCCAGCGCCGCGATACGGGAAATCATGTCCACGCCTTTCAACAACACATCCGTGTGTTGCGGCCCGTTCACGATCCTGCCTTGCTGGGCGGCGACGAAATGGTCTTCCATGCAATGTGCCAATTTCACCACCGCATCCACACCGACCAACCGCGCCGCCCCTTTGATGGAGTGGGCTGCCCGCATCAGCATCTCGAGATGCCTGGCGGAAGCCGGATCTTGTTCCAGCGCCAGCAAGCCCTCCGACATCACGGCAAGCTGTTGTTCCGCCTCGGCGCGAAACAGACCCATCATCGAGAAACCGCCGAAATCCATCACGCGATCCCCCGCTCCAGCGCAGCGAAGAGCAACTCCTCATCCAGGCAGCCGACATGCCGTTCCTGGTTCTTGTCCTTCCAGTGCAGCATGCCGCGAAAATAATTGGCGCCGCTGTGCATCGCGGTCGCGGGAACACTCAACAATTCATCCACGGCATAGCGCACCACGCCGCGTACCTCGCTGACCGGAAATACATATCGCGCGTCCTCCCGGGCGATCACCACCATGCGCTCATAGACACCGTTGACCACGTTATCGCCCGGTGTTTCTCCACGTACGACTCCCAGCAACCTCCCCAACGAAACACATAATTGCAACTCGCCTCGCACATTGATCAGACCACGCAATATGTTTCCGCGCCGATAGGGGACGCTGTGTAGCTTGCGCAACTTCAAAACCTCCTGAAATACCTGCGTGGGCAATCCCAGCCATTCCTCACCCAATCTGAAAATCACCACGGAGCGGATATCGCTTTCATATTTGCGCTTCTCCTTGCCGGCGATGACTTCTGTCAAATCTCGCAGGTACTCTTCCGAGGACGCGCGATCCAGCACCTTGCGCCCCGCCGCCGAAAAGACCTTGCAATTGACGCAATGAACAACCCGGTCCAGTTCCGGGCACCGTGGCGTCTGCGCGCCCCAAACGCCAATCCGGTTCCAGCAGTCATCGATATCGGATTCAAGATCGGCCACGAGCAACCCCCATCCCGTTGCGTTCCATCACGCGTCTGGCTCGATCGCGATAGGCCGCTGCTGCCCCCATATTGCCTTTCTGTTCGGCATAAAGCGCAAGATGAATCAGGGCTTGATAATGCCCGGGGTCAAGATACACCGCTTTTTGGAGCATTTCTCTCGACCGTTCTATCTTTCCCTCGGCCTCATATACCAAACCCAACAAATAGTGGACCGGCGCCGAACAGGAATTGTATGTGAGATAGTCTTCGCAAATCACTCTGGCAACCCCTATCTCTCCTTGGTCCGCAAGCTGTTGCGCCTCCTTGATCAACGCCTCCCAGGCATCCGATACGGAAAACACGACGGGTTTGTTGTCAATTCGCGCCGGAATGGGTGATGGCCCCGGCCGCCATGCCTTCGCGTCGAACTTCTTCGAAATAGTATTGCTTGCGCTTGGCGCCGGAACAGGGAGATGGGCGACAGGCTTTGACTCGCCGTCCGCCGGGGAAACCGGTTTCTTGCGATACGCGAAGGTACCGGTACGTTTGATGACATCGAAGAGTCGATGATCGACACACCCCCCCTCGGCGTGCCCGACAAAAAGCATTCCCTCCGGGACAAGCAGGCGATACAATTTGGCGATCGCCTTCATCTGGGTCGGACGATCGAAATAGATCAGAAGATTGCGACAAAACACCACGTTATAAATACCGCTACCGGGCAGAAACCCATCGTCAAGGATGTTGCCGTGATGGAAATCGACGGAATCACGAATAGCGTGATGCAGCTCATAGCCTTTACCTGTTTGACTGAAATAACGGTCTCTGGCATCGCCCTCGTCTCCGCGAAAGGAATTGCGGCCATAAACCGCATACCTGGCCCGCGCGAGAATCCGGGTGCTTATATCCACCGCATCGATCCTGAATCGATCCTTGGACAAACCCATGTCGGTCAAAGTAATGGCGATCGAATAGGGCTCTTCACCACTGGAGCAAGGCACACTCAACACCCGGAACATGCTCTCCTGACCAGCACGAGACGATTGCCCCGCCACATGTTCCGCCAGCAGACGAAATGGTTCCAGATCACGAAAAAACCATGTCTCAGGAACGGTCACCTCATCGATCAATGCTTGCAGCTCCTGGGACGATGAACGCAACAGACCGAGATAAGCGTCATCATCCATCGTCTGACATTCCTCCATGCGGCGGCGCACCGCCCTCATGATTGAAGCCGGACCGATCGACGCACCATGCAGCCCAACGGCTTTTCCGAGGATGTTCTCAATCGCCGCCAGCATTGCTCTGTTCCGTATCATTGTTGTTGTTTTCCCTCTGGCTGAACAGCAAATCCCGCATTTTCACTGTAAGCAGCCTGTTCACATCGACACGGTGAACGATGCTTCCCTCATCGATCACGACGTCTCCAAGAAACGCCGCCTCTTCGCTCTCGATTCCGGAAGGTAAAAAAGAAGATTCCGGCAATTTGACGGTCGAAATTACCCTTTCCGCCATCAGTCCCAGTAGATGCGGAACATGATTTTCATCCTGATAGTTCACCAGAATGATTCGGGTACTCAACCGCCGCTGTGACAGCCGATCACACATCAGTGCCGTCATATCGACAACCGGTACGCTCTTGCCATGGTAATTGAGCAATCCGGTTAGATACTCCGGCACCCGCGGCACTTTCTTGATCGTGACGCACGGAATGACCTCGACCACTTGCGCCACATCCAGGCCGTAGCGGTCTTCACCAATGGAAAAAAGCAGCAACATCATGGCAGCCAATCGTTTCCGGGATTATCAGGACACGCCAAGCACCTTGAAACGTGAAACGCCATTTTGCAAGCCGTGCGCGGCATCGTTGAGGCGCTCGATGACGACACTCGATTGCCGCAAAGACTCCACGGTCTGCTGCGCCGATTCGCTCAACTGGATAATGGCCTGCTTGATCTGCTCGGCGCCCTGGGCCTGAAAATGCATGCCTTCGTTCACATTATCGAAGCGTGGTGTCAGCTTCTGCACTTGCTCGATGATGTGTGTCAACTGCGTCCCCACCTGACGCACTTCATCGACACTACGCCGCACCTGGTCGGAGAATTTGTCAACGCTCATCACACCGGCGGTGACCGCCGATTGCATCTCCTTGATCATTTGCTCGATATCCCAGGTCGCTACCGCCGTCTGGTCGGCAAGGCGGCGGATCTCGGTCGCCACCACCGAAAATCCCAAACCGTATTCACCGGCCTTCTCCGCCTCGATCGCGGCGTTCAGAGACAGCAGATTGGTTTGATCGGCCACCTTGGAAATGGTGGTCACCACAGTATTTATGTTACTCGCCTTCTCGCTGAGCACCTCGAGCTTGGCGGCGATGGAGGCCGAAGCCTCGACCATCTGGCGCATGGTATCCTCCATCTTCATCACAGCCGTCTGGCCATGCGCCGCCGACTCCGCAGTACCAGACGCCACACGGGCAACCTCATCCATGGTATTCACCAGCTCTTTGGTGGTCGCCGAGATCTCCGTGGCTGTCGCCACAACCTCATTCACCGTCGCGGCCTGTTCCGTCATCGTCGCCTCCTGCTGGCGGGCGGTGGCGGCGATTTCCGTTCCCGATGAGGTAACCTGAATACCGGAGCGCTGCACCTGCGCCACCAGCACGTTCAGATTATCGATCATGCGCTGCACACCGGCAGCCAATTGCCCGACCGCATCATCGCCCTTGAATTCTACCCTGCCTGTCAAATCGCCCTCAGCAGCCTTACTGACCACCTTGAGCATGCTATCCACTTTGGCCCTGAGGTCTTCCATCGCGGTCTTGCGTTCCTCGATGGACAAACGCAGATTGTCGATCATCGTTTGCAGACCTGTCGCCAACTCACCAACGGCATCGTCGCCGGAGAAGGTGATCCTTCCCGTCAAATCGCCCCTGCCGGCCCTGTTGACGACCTCGAGCAAAATATCCACCTTGTTTCGCAGATCCTGCGTCGCCGCCCGCTCGCGGGCATCGGTTTCATCAACCTTGTCCGCCATGGCATTGAACGCCAACGCCAACCTCCCTATCTCATCCGAACTCGTTACAACCGCCCGCGCCATCGTGTCTCCATTGGCACGTTTCGTAACAACGGTCATGAGACTCTCAAGCGGACGCGTAATCCACCCGCGCAGCAGCATGCTTGCCAGAACCAAACCCAGCGACATCAACACCAGATTGGAAACGCCGCCCACCCAAAGGTCGTGATTGACCGATTCATCCATTTTCGCCAGCGAATACGTCACCCGCACCGCCCCATTGACGCTGCCGGCCGGCACATTGTGACAGGCAAGGCAATTCACATCATTGGTATTCTCGGTCGCCTTGAATGGCGTTACCACCGTCAATGCGCGCCCCTCGGCACGCTGCTCCACCTGGATGATTTCCTCTCCGGCCAGCGCCTTGTGATCGAGATCATCGACAGGCGCCTCTTCGGGTCGGCCGGGACCAAATTGCTTATTAACCGGCTCGCCACGCACCACGCGCGCATCCAGCACGCCCTCCCGGCGCAACGTCTTCTTGCGCAGAATATCGCGCTGCGACATCGTACCTGTCAGCATCAATGTGTTTAGCGCGTCAAAGTAGGAAGTGGTCATATCCTTGGTATGATTTTTGGCCAAATCCAGAATGCGCTCCTTCTCGGTTTTCGCCGAATAGATTGTCACCGACCCCACCACCAGTAAAAAAATCATGGCGACAGTGAGATTGATTTTGGCCAGCACCGGCAAGCGATTGAGCACAGAAATGCGGTTAGTCAGGGATAACATGAATGAAATATCCTTTTCCCGATGAAATGGAAATGAAGATCGCCCGGCTAAACAGCGGCAAGAATGTGGAAAACTTTAGCCGGGATTATCGGAAAAAGGGGGTAAGGCGAACGGAAGGCGATGGAAGGGCGAAAACTCCTCCATCAAAGCTTGCGGCTAGAGGAAAATCAATTTCCGCGTTGATTGAAGTGGCGACGGATATACCAGATGAGACCGGCCAGCAGGATGACACCGATCACGGCATCGAAGCGGTGAAAATACCCCCCCAGGGTATTCCAGTTCTCACCCAGCTTCATACCTATCCAGGCCAGTCCCCAGCTCCAGATATAAGAGCCGACGAAGGTGTAAATAATGAAGCGCCCCATTCTCATCTTGCTGATACCGGCGGGGAAGGCGATGAAAGTGCGGATCACCGGCAGCAAGCGCCCGGCGAAGATGGTGATGTCGCCGTAACGCTGGAACCAGCGATCCGCTATCGCCAGATCATGCGCCGACACCAGAATGTATTTGCCATACCTCTCCACCACCGGCCGGCCACCCCAAGCTCCGGCATAATATGCCACCAGCGAGCCCAGCACGCATCCCGCCGCCCCTGCCAGGGCCACTGCCCACAACTCCATCTCGCCGGTGAACACCAGGTAACCGGCAAAGGGCATAATGATCTCCGACGGCAGCGGAATGCAAGCGCTCTCGATCGCCATGAGCAGCACCACACCGCCATAACCTATCCGGGAAATGGTGGCGATGATGAATCCTGCCAGGAGTGTGATAATCTTTTCGATCATAATAGTCTAAAAGGGCACGCCTAAAAATCCGCTGAAGCCGCGATGGCGGCATTGGAAACGCGCTCAAAATGCGGGGCCGGGAAGCGGCAGACTCTCCGCTCTTTCGCGCATTTCCGCCTTGATCGAATTTTTAGAAGTGCCCTATAGGAAATAAACCAGCACCAGCGCACCGAAGACGATGCGGTAATAGGCGAACACGGTGAAGTCATGACGGCCGACATACGCCAGAAACAGCTTCACCACTAATAGCGCGGTCAAAAAGGCGGAAACAAACCCCACCGCGAAAATCAGACTATCCTCGGCCTGCAAAAGTTCACGGCTCTTGTACAGCTCATAAAGCGTCGCCGCGAACATCGTCGGCATCGCCAGAAAAAATGAAAACTCCGTCGCCGTGGTACGTGACAAGCCGGTCAACAGCCCCCCCATGATGGTTGCTCCAGATCGCGACACCCCTGGAAACAGCGCCAGCATCTGCGCTATGCCCACCTTGAAAGCATCCATCGGCCGCAGGTCCTCGAGACTGGTCACATGCGGCTGGCGCGGCACACGCTCGATGAGAAGAATGACGATACCGCCGATAATCAACGCCGCCGCCACGCTGACCGGATTGAATAAATGCTCCTTGATCGTTTTATGAAACAGCAAGCCAGCAACGGCCGCCGGCATGAACGCGATCAGGATATTCAGCGCGAAACGCTGCATCGATGGCTGATTCAGCCCGGCCACAATACCAAGCAACTTGCGCCGGTAAAACCAGACCACGCCCAGGACCGCGCCCAATTGAATGAAAATCTCGAACGTTTTGGCCCGCTCCCCGGTAAATCCGAGTAAATCCCCGGCAATGATCAGATGACCGGTCGATGATATCGGCAAGAACTCGGACAAACCCTCCACGATACCTAATATCACAGCTTTCAAAACCAACAAATTATCCATTATATCGCCTTATCCGGTGCATGAGCGACCGATGGTTACCCAGAAGAAACACCGCATTTTAACCTTGGCGAGCGACGAGAGGAAACCTGTTGTTGTGGTGAGGTACTTCGCGGAAAGATAGCAACAAGGAAAAATGATCAGCGGTCCAGCTGCGCCTTTGCACACCTCGATGTGTCAGCAAAGCGGTGCCCACGGGCGATACAGTAATCCAGCCATTCGCCGAGAAACCGGTTGATCCGGTACTTCTCCTGCAAATTCGCCATGTTCAGTACGGGGTAGGGCTGAAATAACTGGAGTCTTGCATGCCCCTGATAACTCAACACCTCGGCCACCCTGGCATCGGTATAGAGGCGAATTTTCATGTAGGGATCGGACACAATGATACCCGGATGATAAAAATGATGGGTCAAGGCGATGGTCGCGGTATATTTGCCACGCTCCAGAATATCGAGCTGCAACTCCAACGCATCAATCCCGACAGACCAAACCGGCCCCTCCATATCCTGAAAACCGGGAATAAGCCACATTAGCCGCTCGAAATTGGCTTCATAGCATCTCATTTGACTAAGCACACCCTGCTTCATGGCAACACCATCACTCCTCACAGGCCTTGTTGCTGACAAGGCCATCATGACACATCACTTACTGTAGCGTCCATACCGCACAAAATTTGAGTCTCGGCGAGCAAAATCTTCCCTAGACGATTCTTGCTTCACAAGAAGAATCCGTTCCACCATCTTAAGAACCTCTAATAAATTCAGAGGTTCCACGGCACACGGAAGCGCCGGCGTTTTTCAATCACCCCAAGTGATTGAAAAACGGAGAAAAGCAAAAATCACATTTTTGCTTTTCGTGCTCTGAGAATTCCAGGATGGAATTATTCAGAGCTTCCTTAAAAATTATCAGAAATTTCCGCTATATGAAATATAGAGGGCCAATTCGCGGAACGGCCTGGATTGCCAACACCATTAAACGAGGAGATCACCATGTTCGAATTCTTTCTGGAAGCTGTCGTCATATCATTCACCAGCGGGGCCATCGCTGGCGCTATTCTCGCGCTTCACCTTAAAAGCAGGCATAAGGCCGTCTCGCACAAGAGCGAGGATCTGCTGCACTCAGAGTGACACACCCCCAACCTCGCAAGCGACCTAATGAGACGGCAGCACTGTTTTGCGGGAAAAAAATTTGCTACAGTTCGGCAATACAGGCCAGAGAGCGAATCGCCCATGAAAAAATTTGTCTCGCGGAATCTGCACCGGTTCGGCACCACGATCATTGCCGCCTTGCTCGCAATATCGTTTGGCTTGTCTCAACCTTCGGCAGCCGCCGAAGCGGCTCGCGCCAACACCGGCAATGGCAAAACCCCGGCCAATGCGGACCCCCTCGCAGAGTTTCTCAAATCGCTTCCACCCAATGTACAGCAAGGGATGAGCGACTCCTTGCTCCTTTACCGCAATGCACCGCGCATCAACAAAGCAACCGATCCCAAGCGACTGATCTTTGGCACGGCCGATGCGCCGACTCGTATCGTAGAATGGACAGACATCCGTTGCCCGCACTGCAAAAACCTGGAAGCGGCGCTCACGGAGATCCGCCAAAACACACCCCCAGGCTCCTGGAGCGAAGAGGCCCGCCACTTTCCGCTTGATTCCGAGTGCAACCCTTACGTCCAGCGCCCCTCCGATGGCAGCGGCGTCAGTTGTCTGGCCGCCAAAGTCCAGATCTGCCTGACGGGATCGCCGGAAATAGACCGGGTCCGCGCCACCATGTTCAAAGAACAGCGCGTGCTCACCCGCGACCGGATCTGGAAGATCGCCGCCCCTGATGCAGCTCAGCGCAAAAAACTCGAAGCCTGCGTCAAATCACCGCAAACCGCAGCCATCCTGAAGGAAGATTTGGATTATGCCGTCCAGCACAAGCTCGAAGGCACACCACTGGTGGCCATCAACAATCGCAAGGCCATCAGCGCGCCGGCCATGATTTATACCATGATAATGATGGGCGGCCGGGATGATGCACCCGGCTTCAAGGTCTTGCCGCCGCCTAGCGCGGAGTTGCAGCATCATTGAATCTCAATCCCTCGCCCAGCGCCGACGCACCTCGTCACGATTCAGCGCCAGCCATTGCAAGGCGATGATCGCGCTGGCGGAATTGATTTTCCCCGTCCGAACGTGTTCCAGCGCAACGGCAAACGGCGCGACGAGCACGCGTATATCCTCGCCTTCCTCGGTCAGCCCATGCACCCCGCCCGCCCGAGAGGAATCGACCTTGCCACAAAACAGGCTGATGCGCTCCGAAGTCCCCCCGGGACTCACCAGATAGTCGCATATCGGAACGAGCACCTCGACCAGGCAATCCGCCTCCTCCAGCGCCTCGCGCCGAACTACCTCTTCCGCCGTCTCACCGTGATCAATCACCCCCGCCACGATTTCCAGCAACCATGGTCCACCCGGAGCAGACAAGGCGCCGACGCGGAATTGCTCGATCAGCACAACCTGATTCAATACTGGATCATAGGGCAACACAGCCGCGGCATGTCCACGCTCGAACAGTTCACGCGACAAGACCGGGCTCCATGCCCCGTTGAATAAGCGATGCCGGAGCCGGTACCGCTCCATGCGAAAAAACCCTTGGAAACAGGTTGTTCTTTCCAGGATTTCCACATCCATTTCTGTCATATCCGTCTCTCCCGACCTCAATGAAAAAGGCTGGCGCCCCACAGAACGCCAGCCTCAATTACGCACGAAACTTCGGTTCGATTTACGATACCGCCTTTCTACGCCGAGCGCCTTTCTTCTTGGTCACAGCCGTTGATAACGGTTTTTTCTCCGAGAATTTTTTCGTCAAACGGCGCGACCACTTTGCTTCAAACTTTTTCAGGGCTTCCTCTCTTGCGGTAAGTCCTCTCATCATTCCTCTCTCGGTCGTCCGGGCTTTCCTGGCGACCTTCTTTGCCTCCTTAGTGATGCTCGCGATCTGCGCGACGAGCTCCCTGATTCTGGCTTTCAGCGCCTTTTGCTTCTCCTTGAAAATCGCCCGCTGTTTCTCAGCCCGCTGCTTGGCGGCCTCCAGCCTGGTTCTGGAAGGCTTCTTCCCGGCGGCAATGACGCCGTCGCCTTTCGGCCGATCCCTCCCCCTCTTGACCACAACCCTTGCCCCTGATCTCAGTGGCGGCCTTCCTCTTTTCTTCTTCACCACACCCTCCTGGCGCGCGGCTTTTTTGATTCTTGGCATATAAAAATCTCCTTTCTGGCAAAAAGTAAGACAACAACCATTTTCAATTATAACCACAGCTTCCCTATTTTTGATAGGAAAACAGCACTAGATAGACAAATTTATGAAATGCTTTTTCATCAAAAAACTCGCTCAACCTTAACATCCACATCGCAAACATGCACAATAACACTCATGGCCATTGCGATATAGAGAGCGCCCCATGGAAAAAATCACCAGCCGCTGGGAACATTTCCCTCACCAAGCCGACATAGGGGTACGAGGTATTGGCGCATCGCCAGCGGAGGCATTCGAACAAGCCGCACTCGCATTGACCGCTGTCATTACCGATCCGCAGCTCGTTATACCAAGCAAATCGGTAAATATCTCCTGCCATGCACCGGATAAAGAATTATTGCTGGTCGACTGGCTCAATGCCCTGATTTATGAAATGGCGACAAACAAGATGTTATTCAGCCGATATCAGGTTACCATTGAAAATACCCGCCTTTATGCAACCGCCTGGGGTGAGAACATACAAGTCACCAAACATAAGCCGACCGTGGAAGTAAAAGGAGCCACCTATACCGAACTTCACTTGACACAGGACGCGAACGGCGCATGGATCGCGCAATGTGTCGTTGATGTGTAAAAAACGCGAGGACATCCATGGACATCTCACTGCTTACCCGGCAATCCGAATATGCGTGGCGCATCGAGCCCACCGGCAAGATGCGCGTCCCCGCCATCATCTATGCCAGTGAAGAACTGGTCCGCGAAATGGATCACAAGGTTTATGAGCAGGTCACCAATGTCGCAACCCTGCCCGGCATCGAAAAAGCCGCCTACGCCATGCCCGATGCCCACTGGGGTTACGGCTTTCCGATCGGCGGCGTCGCCGCTTTTGACGCCGATCGCGGCGGCGTCATATCCGCCGGCGGAGTAGGATTCGACATCTCCTGCGGCGTGCGCAATCTGATCACCGGGCTCACGGTGGCCGATGTTACCGCGATACAGGAAAAGCTCGCCGACGCCCTGTACGAAACGATCCCCGCCGGCGTGGGCAGCACCGGCTACCTGCGACTCGATACCGACGAGATGGACTCCATGTTGAGCGGTGGCGCCCGCTGGGCTGTTGAACGCGGCTATGGCAGCACAACGGATCTCGATCATATCGAAGAATATGGCTGCATGCCGGGCGCCGAACCCGAGAAGGTTTCTCAATTCGCAAAAAAACGCCAGCGTGACGAAATGGGCACCTTGGGCTCCGGCAACCATTACCTGGAAGTTCAGCGCGTAACCGAAATCCACCAACCCACCATCGCCGAAGTGTTTGGTATCCGTCAAAACGAAATCGTCATCAGCATACACTGCGGCTCGCGCGGTCTAGGTCATCAGATCGGCACGGAGTTCCTCAGAACCATGGCCATTGCCGCCGCCCAATACGGCATCGAACTCCCCGACCGCGAACTGGCCTGCGCCCCCATCAACTCACCCATCGGTCAAGACTACTTAGGCGCCATGCGTGCCGCCATCAACTGCGCCCTGGCCAACCGCCAGATCATCACCCACCTCGTTCGGCAGGTATTTGCCAAGTTCTTTCCGCAAAACGAACTGCG
This sequence comes from Gammaproteobacteria bacterium, assembly GCA_005240065.1. GTDB lineage: Bacteria > Pseudomonadota > Gammaproteobacteria > Ga007554 > SBBG01. The sequence continues at coordinate 21,807 of SBBG01000083.1, forward strand.
CCTGCTCTACGACGTTTCCCACAATACCTGCAAAGTAGAAGAACACATCATCGACGGAGCCCCTAAACGCCTCTATATCCACCGCAAAGGCGCCACGCGCGCATTCGGCCCTGGCCATCCCGACATCCCCCAAGCTTTCCGTGACATCGGGCAACCGGTACTCATCGGCGGCACCATGGGTAGTGCATCTTACATCCTCGCGGGCACCACGGAAGGCATGGAACTTTCGTATGGATCGGCATGTCATGGCGCAGGCCGGGCCATGAGCCGCCACCAGGCCATGCGGCAATGGCGGGGACGCGAACTTGTCGATACCCTGGCCGGCCAGGGTATTCTCATTCGCAGCCCATCCCTGCGCGGAGTTGCGGAAGAGGCGCCCGGCGCCTATAAGGACGTCAGCGCCGTGGTAGACGCAGCGCATCAGGCCAAACTTGCGCAGACGGTAGCGAAGTTGACGCCAATGATTTGCATCAAGGGATAACTAGGCGCCTCTAAAAATTCGATCAAGGCGCGAGGACAAGCGGCGGAAATGCGCGAAAAAGCGCAGTGTACACAGAGCCCGCCGCTTCCCGGCCCCGCATTTTGAGCGCCCCCCTGTTTATACGCCATCGCGGCTTCAGCGGACTTTTGGAGGTGCCCAATTGTGAAAAGGACACAAAAAAACCGGGCATAGCCCGGTTTTTTTGTGTCTTCAAATCTAGACCGTTCTATTCAACAACCGCCGGCGCCTCGCTCGCGACCGTTGAGCGCTCCACCAGCTCGACAATCGCCATCGGCGCACGGTCACCGGCACGGAAACCACACTTTAGAATACGCAGGTAACCACCCGGACGCGCCTTAAAACGAGGAGCCACTTCCGAAAACAGCTTGGTCACCGCATCACGATCGCGAATACGGGAAAACGCCAGACGGCGCTTGGCAATGCTATCGTCCTTAGCCAGAGTAATCAGCGGCTCAGCCACCCGGCGCAATTCCTTGGCCTTGGGCAAGGTAGTCTTAATGATCTCATGCTGAATCAGGGAAGCCGTCATATTCCTGAGCATGGCCTTGCGATGGCTGCTATTACGGCTTAGTTGACGACCAGTATTGCGATGGCGCATTGTTGTACTTCCTTAAATGACTATATCTTCAACTCTTGCACGCGGAGATGTTATTAACCCGGCAATCTCGCCACGACAGGAGCATGATCCGCGCGATTAAGCGGGGATCTTTTCTTTCTTCGGCAATCCCGGCGGCGGCCAGTTTTCGAGTGACATGCCCAATGACAGGCCATGGGACGCCAGCACATCCTTGATCTCTGTCAAAGACTTCTTGCCCAGATTGGGCGTCTTTAACAGCTCAACCTCAGTGCGCTGAATGAGATCGCCGATGTAATAAATATTTTCGGCCTTCAGGCAATTCGCCGAACGCACCGTCAGCTCGAGATCATCGACCGGACGCAGTAGGATGGGATCAATCTCCATCTCCTTGATGGCGGTCTTTGTCTCCTCCTTGCCCTTCAGCTCAACAAAAATGGAAAGTTGTTCCTGCAGGATGGTAGCCGCACGGCGGATCGCCTCTTCAGGGTCAATGGTACCGTTCGTTTCGATATCAATGACCAGCTTATCCAGGTCGGTACGCTGCTCCACACGTGCACTTTCCACCACATACGAAATACGGCGCACAGGGTTGAACGAGGCATCCAATTGCAACCTGCCGATCGGTCGAGTCGCTTCTTCGGCGCCACGGTTCGCGGCAGGCTGATAGCCACGACCGCGCGCCACACGCAAATTCATGCTCAGCTCGCTCGCCTTGGTGAGATTGGCTATGACATAGTCGGGGTTAACGACCTCGATGTCATGAGGCAGCTGGATATCACGCGCAAGGACCGGGCCAGGACCTTTCTTTTTCAAAGTCACCCAAGCCTCGTCCCGGCCGTGCATCCGCAGAGCCAGCCCCTTGAGGTTCAGCAGAATCTCGATCACGTCCTCCTGAACACCCTCAATACTGGTATATTCATGGACAACGCCCTCAATTTCGGCTTCGACCACAGCGCAACCGGGCATCGAAGACAGTAGGATGCGACGCAAGGCGTTACCCAAAGTATGGCCAAAACCCCGCTCCAGAGGTTCCAATGTTACCTTGGCGCGCATCCCGCTTATAACCTGGACATCAACCAGTCGCGGCTTCAGAAATTCGAGCACCGAACCCTGCATGAAATATCCTCTCTTAAACTTAAAGGCAACCTACCCAGTCTCCGCCAGGCAGCAGCAAACCCGCTCTGCTTACTTGGAGTAAAGCTCCACAACCAGGTTTTCGTTCATGTCAGCCGGCAAATCGCTCCGCTCTGGAACAGCCTTGAAGGTGCCTTGCATCTTGTCAACATCAACCTCGATCCAATCAGCGAAACCACGCTGCTGGGCAAACACCAGTGCGGACTGGATGCGCAACTGCTTTTTCGCCTGCTCGGCAACCGCAATCACATCGCTGGGATTGACCTGATAACTCGGGATATTGACCTTCTTACCATTCACGGTGATCGAATTATGACGCACCAATTGCCGCGCCTCGCTCCGGGAAGCTCCAAAGCCCATCCGGAAAACCACGTTATCCAGGCGGCGCTCAAGGATTTGCAGTAACAGCTCACCGGTCGAACCCCTGCGACGATCCGCTTCCTTGTAGAACAAGCGAAATTGACGCTCCAGCACACCATAAATTCTGCGCAACTTCTGCTTGGCACGAAGCTGGTTGGCATAATCCGTCAGTCGCGGCTTTTTCTGGCCATGCTGTCCGGGAGGGGTATTACGCTTTTCAATGGCACACTTCGCGGTGAAACACTTTTCACCTTTCAGGAAGAGCTTCTGCCCTTCACGACGACAAAGGCGGCATTTTGAACCAGTGTATTTGGCCACTGCTATTCTCCAACTTTTCTATTCTGCAACTTCAAACGCGGCGCTTTTTGGGCGGACGGCATCCATTGTGGGGGATCGGCGTGACATCCGTGATGCTGTTGATCTTGAAACCTGCGGCGTTCAAGGCTCGGACGGCGGATTCCCGGCCCGGACCCGGCCCCTTCACCAGGACATCAAGATTTTTCATGCCAAATTCCTGGGCCACCGTACCCGCCTTCTCCGCCGCGACCTGCGCCGCAAAGGGTGTGCTCTTGCGCGAACCACGGAAGCCGGAGCTGCCGGCGGTCGCCCACGACAAAGCATTCCCCTGGCGATCGGTAATGGTAATTATGGTGTTATTGAATGAAGCATAGATATGTGCCACGCCATCAACAACATTCTTTTTGACACGTTTGCGAGTACGTGTACTGACCTTTGCCATATCGGTTTCCTAAACTTGCGCTAATTACTTGCGTATCGCTTTGCGCGGCCCCTTACGGGTCCGGGCATTGGTACGAGTACGCTGACCTCGAACGGGAAGACCGCGACGATGACGCAAACCGCGATAACATCCGAGATCCATCAAACGCTTGATGCTCATCGACACCTCACGGCGCAGATCACCTTCGACCTTGACCTTGGCCACTTCGGAGCGTAACGCCTCGATCTCCGCTTCGGTGAGATCCTTCACCTTCGCATCAGACTTGATACCCGCCGCATCACAAATACTGCGCGCTCGAGTTGGACCAATGCCATAAATAGCCGTCAAGGCAATGACAGCGTGCTTCTGCACTGGCAGGTTTACACCGGCAATACGGGCCATCTATCCTCCTGCTAAAGCCACCCGGTAAAACGGGCAATTATAACCATCAAAAAACTGGAAATCAATAACGGGTGATCACGACTTCTCGTGAACAGCCCACTTTATGATTAGCCCTGGCGCTGCTTGTGCCGCGCATCCGAACACACAATACGCACTACGCCCTTACGGCGCACCACCTTGCAGTTACGGCACATCTTCTTGATTGAAGCACGGACCTTCATCGCTCTTCTCCAAAAATATCAACTGTCCCACGGAAGAAATGCCGCAGGAAAACATACGTTCCAAAAAACCAAACTGACCACAAGGAATGTGCGGCGCAAAAACAATGGTCAGCCACATCAACGCATCAGGCCGCCACCGCCATAACCCTTGAGGTTGGCCTTCTTTAGCAGCCCTTCATACTGGTGAGACATCAGGTGAGCCTGGAGCTGGGCGATGAAATCCATCACCACGACCACGATAATCAATAACGAAGTCCCGCCGAAATAAAACGGCACATTCCAAGACACAATCAAAAACTCGGGTAGCAGACAAATCACTGTCAGATAAATCGCTCCCGCCACCGTCAAGCGCGTCATCACCGTGTCAATATAACGCGAGGTCTGCTCTCCGGGGCGCACTCCTGGAATAAACGCACCGGATTTCTTGAGATTGTCAGCAGTATCCTTCGGGTTAAAGACCAGCGCGGTATAAAAGAAGCAGAAAAATATGATCGCGGCCGCATAGAGTATCACATATATCGGCTGCCCAGGAGACAAAACGGCCGATAAATCGCGCAACCATTCCATGCCCTCGGTACTACCCGCCATACCAGCCATCGTACCCGGAAAAAGGATGATACTGGATGCAAAGATGGGCGGAATCACACCCGCCATATTCACTTTAAGCGGCAAGTGGCTGGTCTGAGCCGCATATACCTTACGCCCCTGCTGACGCTTGGCATAGTTGACGGCGATGCGCCGCTGGCCGCGCTCGATGA
>SBBG01000236.1 GCA_005240065.1 Gammaproteobacteria bacterium
CCCCCCGCCGATCCACGGGAAAATATCGCGCTCCAAACGCCTGATAATCCGGTCACCGTGATGCTCCACCCAGTTGGGAGCGTGTTTCGCGTACCACTCACGCGCCACCACCTCGAAGCTGTTTGCTGCCCGATCACGTTTCGCCGCCTTTTGCGCCTTGCGGTTTTCGCTGGGGTCGATACCAGACGCCAGTAACTTGCGTGCGGCGTCGCGGCGGTCGCGTGCATCCTTCAGGCTTACATCGGGATATACGCCCAAGGACAACCGCTTTTCCTTGCCGTCGAACCGATACTTCAATCGCCACCACTTCCCGCCGGTCGGGGAGATTTCCAGATACAGCCCGCGCTCATCGAACAGCTTAATGGGCTTCTTGCCGGGCTTGGCGTTGCGTATTTTTGTGTCTTTCAGCGGCATGGGGGCAACTCCTTGTTGAGGCAACTCACTTGCTCCCAATGTTGCCCCCAGTTGCCCCCGGATGTCAATGGACGGTGTTATACCGCGTTGAACGCAAAACCAACAAAAAAGCCCGCAGTTACGCGGGCTCATGGATGTTTCTGGATGTGTTTGGATGGTTAAATGGTGGAGGCGGCGGGAATCGAACCCGCGTCCGTAAGTCCTCTGCCCTTGGTTCTACATGCGTAGCCTGTCTATTGGTTTAGCCGGCTGCTACCCGACGGGCAGGGAAAACAGACGGCGAGTCCGTAGGGTTTTAACGAATCCGCGCCGGACGAGCGTCATCGCGATCTTGTGAGAGTCGACGCCTGGGTCTGAGTGCACAAGCACATGCTCAGTCAGACGGCACCCTACTGGGTTTTAGGCAGCGAGTGCGTAGTTGTCGTCGTTGGCAACTATATGGTTTGCAGATGGATTTACGAGGTATTCCGCTCCTCGGCATGCCCCTCAGGTTTTGCAACCCACGTCGAAGCCAGGTCGCCCCCATTGGTTACTTATAAGACAGTTTATCACTTGGAGAGGTTCCGTTCACCTGGTTTTCATCAAGCGCTGTTTTTCACGTTGCCAGTCGCGGTCTTTCTCGGCGGCGCGTTTGTCGTATTCCTTTTTGCCCTTGGCGAGACCGATATCGAGCTTGGCGCGGCCGTGTTTCCAATAGAGGGCCAGCGGCACCAGGGTGTAGCCCTTGCGCTCCACGGCGCCGATGAGCTTGTTCAACTCTTCGCGGTGCAACAGCAGTTTGCGGGTGCGCAGCGGGTCGGGGTGGATGTGGGTGGAGGCGGTGGGCAGGGGTGAGATGTGGGCGCCGAACAGCCAGGCTTCGCTGTCCTTGATGAGCACATAGCTTTCCTTGAGTTGCACGCGCCCGGCACGCAGGCTTTTTACCTCCCAACCTTCCAGGGCCAGGCCCGCTTCGTAGTTTTCTTCGATGAAATAGTCGTGGCGGGCGGCTTTGTTGAGGGCGATGGTGCTGCTCGTCTCGGGTTTTGCTTTTTGCTTGGACATTGACACATTATAAGGTGAAAGTGTGTGGCAGGTATGCTATTTTTAGCGCCTTTTATGTATGGATTTGCGAAGTGACGACTGTTAGCCGAAACGCTTTGGTTCCCTATGCGGCGGGCGAGATGTATGTGCTGGTGGACGACATCGAGGCCTATCCGTGCTTTCTGCCGTGGTGTAAAAGTACGCGGATACTCAGCCGCAGCGAGGATGAGGTGCGTGCTTCGATCGAGCTGGCGCGCGGCGGGATACAGAAGTCGTTCACTACCTGCAACCGGAATCAGCGCAACAAGATGATCGAAATGCGTCTGGTGGAGGGTCCTTTTCACCATCTGGAAGGGTTCTGGCGCTTCGATGTGCTGGGTGAGCAGGCGTGCAAGGTATCGCTGGACATGGACTTCGAGTTTTCCAGCAAGCTGGTCGGGTTGGCGATTGGTCCGGTTTTCAACCAGATCGCCAATAGTCTGGTGGACGCTTTTTGTCAGCGCGCGGTGGAAGTGTATGGGAAACGCTGAAGCAACGATAAAGGTTGAGGTGGCTTATGCGCGCCCTGACGTGCAGGTGATCATCCCGCTCGACGTGCGTGCCGGTACGACGATGGAAGAAGCGATCAGGCATTCGGGTATTCTGGAGCGTTTTCCTGAGATCGATCTGGCGGTGAACAAAGTGGGTGTTTTCGGCAAGCTCGGCAAGTTGAGCGCCGTGCTGCGCGAGGGCGACCGGGTGGAGATTTATCGTGCTCTGCTGGCCGATCCCAAGGAGGTGCGCAAGCAACGTGCGGCGCAGGGCAAGAAGACGAAGAAGGGCGGGGGAGATCTCGATTCCGCCGATAAAGAAGCCACTGGCAGCGGCTGATTTGCCGCCGCGCACGGCACGCCCTGCGCCGGTCAGGGGGAAGTTTGTGCTGGAGTGGCCCCATCATCGATACGGATCAGCTTGTCCCCCTCAAAAAAGAGTGCAAAATGCCGGGATTCGTGCTTCTTGTTTGTCCATGAGCGGAGGCTATAGACGTAATCCCAACGATCGGCATGGAAAGGATCGATCACCATGGGTGTGCCGAGGATAAAACCAATCTGCCGCTTGGTCATGCCCACCTTGATTTGCTCGCGCATCTCCGGGGTGATGATGTTGCCTTGCTGAATGTCGATTTTATGGATGCCGCATCCCGCGAAAGTCAGGGTGAGGGCGCACAGTGCTAGAATGAGAAGCTTTTGCATTCAATCAAGTGTTGGTTGATAATGTTGATGGATCAGGTCGGGATAAGGTCAGAAGATCAATTTTACCCGAAACCGGCGCTTGATGACAGGAGAGAGAATAGTGGAAAATTTGGACCTTAAAAAGGCCGGTCTGAAGGCTACCTTGCCGCGCGTTAAAATCCTCGAGATTTTGGAGAAGAACGCGCAGCGCCACATGAGCGCTGAGGATGTCTACAAGACCCTGCTCGATACTGGCGAGGATGTCGGCCTGGCGACGGTGTACCGCGTGCTGACGCAGTTCGAGGCGGCGGGTCTGGTGGCGCGCCATCACTTCGAGGGCGGGCAGTCGGTGTTCGAGATCAATCAGGGCGAGCATCATGATCATATCTTGTGTGTGAGCTGCGGCAAGGTCGACGAGTTTGTCGACGAGACCATCGAGCAGCGGCAACGCGCCATTGCCAAGAAGGCGGGATACGAGATGACGGATCACTCGTTGTATATCTATGGCATCTGCAACGAGTGCCAGAAGAAGGCTTGAGGTGTTCCTGAGTTATTTCAGGCGCCGGTGTTTTCCCATAAAACTTCCTGTCCGCCTTCCGCTCGCGCCAATACGCGGGCGACGACGAACAGCAAATCCGACAGACGGTTGAGGTAGGCGAGCGATTCGCTGTTGACCACTTCCTTTCGCGCCAGACTCACCACGCGCCGCTCGGCGCGGCGGCACACGGTGCGCGCCAAGTGACATGTGGCCGCTGCCGGACTGCCGCCTGGCAGGATGAACTCTTTGAGGTAAGGCAAGTCCGCGTTGAATCCGTCCAGCGTTTGTTCGAGGTGGTGAACATGCTCCGCTGTGATGACATTGTGGCGCGGCAGGCATAATTCGCCGCCCAGGTCGAACAGGTCATGCTGGATATCCGACAGGCATCCGCGCACTGTTTCGGGTAGAGGATGGGCCAGCACCATGCCGATCACGGCGTTGAGTTCATCGACTTCCCCCATCGCCTCGACTCGCGGACTGTCTTTCGTGACGCTTGAGGCATCACCCAGTCTGGTGATGCCTTGGTCGCCCGTGCGGGTGTAGATTTTTGTCAACCGGTTGCCCATTTCTTGCTCCAGAAAATCGTAGGGTGCGCCGTGCGCACTATTCAGTATTGTTCGCACCGGGCGATGCTGCGGTGTGTGGGACGCACCCTACTTTTCAATCCAACGTGTAAGTCGCCGATATCATCACGTTTCTGCCTGGCGAGTTATAGGTATGGACGGTTTGATACTGCTTGTCGAACACATTGTCGATTTTGCCACGCAGCGTCCACTTTTTCGATAGCTCATACTGTGCGCGCAGGTTGAGAATGCCGTAACCCGTGACGCGGACGTTGTTGGCCGTGTCATCGAAGCGATGGCCCTGGGCGAGCCAGCTCAAGCCCACGCCGGCTTTGCCGAACTGACGATCCGCATCGAACCTGATAGTCTGTTTGGCGCGGCGGGGTAGAAGCTTGTCGGTGTCGCGGTCCTTCGGCTCGAGCAGTGAGAGGTTCGCCGCCAGCCGCCAGCCGGCCAGTTCCGTGGAAGCGCCAGCGTCGAAGCCGTTGATCCGGGCGCGGTTGACGTTTTGCATGGTGCCCTTGAAGGTGATAGGGTCGGATACATAGACGATCAATTGATCGATATCGGTGCGATAGAAGCTCGCATTCCAGGCTCCCCATGCGTGGCTGCCGCGCAGGCCGATCTCGGCGGATTTTGATTCCTCCGGTTTCAGATTCGGGTTGCCCGCGAAAAAGGCACTGTCCGGCCAATGCAAATCGTTGAACGTGGGTGTTTTGAAGGCGGTGCCATAAGACGCGGTTACACGTAATGCTTTGTCGATTTCATAACCCCAGGCGAGGTTGCCGGTGTTGTGGACGCCGAACGCCTGATTGTCGTCGCGGCGCAGACCGAGTAGCACATCATGCTTGCCGAAGCCGGCCTGGTGCTGAAGGTAGATGCCGGTATTGTCGCGCGAGGTTTTGGCGTAGTTGGTGGTGCTGCTCACTTTGTCGTCGCGCCAGTCCACGCCCAGCGTCAACAGTTGATCGTTGGCGATGCTCAGGTCGTTCTGCCACGAGACGGTGCTGCGCCTGCTGTTGAACGTGGAAAAGAAGGCGCCGCCGATGAAGTTGTCCGCTTCGTCGCGGCTGTCGCCGAATTGCAGCCTGGTATGCCAGGCGCTGGTTACACGGCTGCTTAGGTTGACTCCGGCGGTTTGCTGCACGATATCGGATTGATTGGGAGAAAAGGGCAGTCCGTCATATTTGGTATTGCCCTGGGCGCGCAGCAAGTGGCCTTCAATGCGGGTATCGCTGCCGAAACGGTGTCCGAGCCGCAGCGAGAGAGAGTCGTTGCGGTAGCCATCCTTGTCCGGTTCGTTCACACCGAAGGGTCCCGGCGTGGACTGCCGGGCGTTGAAGCCATCGGTCTTGAAAGAGGCGGCGGAGATGCTGTAGTCCGTGCCCTCGCGCAGCCCCGAGGCGCCGATGGATAATTCCTGCGACTGGTAGCTGCCGGCGCCAGCCTTGGCATATACCTGGTTTTGCTCGCGGCCTTTGCGGGTGAAGATCTGAATCACGCCGCCGATCGCCTCCGAACCATACAGGCTGGAGCGTGGCCCGCGCACGATTTCGATGCGCTCGATCTGCGACACCGGGATGTGCTCGAAGGCGGCGAGGCCGAGGGTGGCCGAATCCGCCTTGATGCCGTCGATCAGCACCAGCACATGGCTGGAGTTGGTGCCGCGCATGAACACGCTGGATGCCTTGCCCCAGCCGCCCTGAGCGGCGACATCGACGCCCGCGATTCCCGCCAGTAGTTCGGGGACGCTTTGCGTCTGACGGCGTTCGATATCCGCCCGGGTGATGATACTGACCGAGGCCAACGTCTCATCGGCGGTTTGCGCCGTGCGCGTGGCGGTGACGATGACGGGAGGTGGTTGGCTGGCATCGCCGGCCTGGGCCGGCGGCATGGCGTTCGACAAAAGAACAACGGCGGCCAGAGGCCGGACTGGAAAGCGCATATTTTTCTCCTTGCCCTGCGGATCCCCGCGCAGAACTGATGGGGTTGATTGAATCCCAGGCCGGTCTCCGGGCTTACGAGCGGAGGGTGATTCCAGGGCAGGCGCCTTCCCGTTCCCTTGCCGGGTACAGTGGCGTGTGGTGCCTGCCTTGTTGCTCGTCTACCGTTGCGGGGGCAGCGCCGGCATTGCCGCACATTTGTGATCGTGTGGCGCACCGGCTTCCCGTTTCATTCCGCGGACGAGAGTCCTTGGAACACCTGGGGCTGTTTGCAGATGGAAACTGCGCGCGCAATGTAAGCGCAAACGGGCGGCAAGTCAAGCCGGAAAATGGCGGGTGAAAAGAGAGGTTTTGAGGATTATTCAGTGTTTCATCAGAATAGCGCTTTGCCGGCCTGATTGGCCCAATTCAGGGCTCCCAGGTAAGCGTCGCTGAGGGTATCCAGGGGCAGGCCGGTTTTGCGCAATTCGTCCGGGTCTCCGCCTTGTTCGTAGATCAGCGTGGCGCGCAATGCCTTTCCCGGCGATCCTTCGTGGCGCAACAGCGCCACATTGGCCTGATCGGACAGTGGCATGGATTCGAGTATTTCTTCCAGAGGCTGGTCCATCAAGGCATCGAGGGCGGAAAACAGGCCGACGGTGAAAAAATTTTCCTTGGCTTTTTCCCTGGTCGCGATGGCGATCAGTTCGCACATTTTTGCCCTGATGAGCGCGATGACCATCAATTCGTGGGGCTTGTCATCGATGCTGGAAAGCGCGATGAGTGTCGCCCAGGAGCGAATGCAACTGGTTCCGGCGATGATCAGCGCCTGGTGGATCGAGTCGATCTTTCTCGGCATGCCGGTGGCCACCGAGTTGATATAGCGTAACAGCTTGTAGCTCAGGGAAACGTCCTGGGTAATAGCCTTCTCCAGCTCTTTGAAATCCAAGGCCGGATCTTGCAAGAGGGCCAGGGTGCGCAGGACGGTAAGACGGATTGCGGGCGGGCGCCGGCCTTGGACGAGGTTGGGGCGAGACAGGAAGTATCCCTGGAAATAGTCGAAACCCAGCGCCTGACACTGCGCCAGTTTCTCATGGGTCTCGACCTTTTCAGCCAGCAGCTTGACATTGAATTGCCGCAGCAGCTCGACCTGTTTGCGGGTATCGTCCGGTCCCAGCGCCAGCACGTCGAGCTTGACGATATTCACTACCTCGAATGCGGCCCTGGTCTGTTCCGTGAACACAAAGTCATCCAGCGCCAGAGAGTAGCCATCTTGGGCAAGCCTGCGCAGTGCTATCAGCATTTCCTCGTCGAGCACGATGTCTTCCAGCACTTCCAGTACCACGGATTCCTTGGGTAGCGGCATAGGATAGGTTTGCAGGAGGAAGGCGCGGGTCAGGTTGATGAAAGCAGTTAGACCCTCTCCGATCAGGCGTTCCAGCCCTATCCCCAGGCAGGCGTTGACGATAACCTGGGAGCTGGCAGCGTCGCCATTTACGAATTGTGCATGGTTGTTGTCTCCATCACGATAGAGTAGTTCGTAGGCAACGATTTTCAGTTGGCGGTCGTAAATGGGCTGTCTGCCGATGTAGAAGGCGGGCATGGTTGAGGTTCCTTGCGCGGACCCTACATATATCGGCAGCGATGGAGATTTGTGTAGTGCCGAACTCAACTATACAGGGGGATACTCTTCTCGCGGAGTACCTCAGGTGCCGGGTGATGCCCGATCTGGGTCGGGTGTTTCACTTCCCGGAGTCTGTACCGCCGGGACAGGCCGTATCTCTTGTTTTTCCGTTTCATTCAGTGTGATGGCGCTGGTGAACAGCACCGAATTGGGGATGAGGATTTTTTGGCCTGTTTCTTGCAAAGTGGTGTAACGCAGGTCGATGCCGATCACCGTGCCCGAGAATTCCTCGACCTTGATTTGATCGCCACGCTTAAAGGGGCGGTATATCAGCAGAAAGATCCCGGCCAGGAGGTTAGACAGGGCATCCTTGAGGGCGAAGCCCAGCGCAAAGCCGGTCAGACCCAGGCCGGCCACCATGGCTGTGACGTTGACCCCCAGCGTGCCCAGCGCGGTGATGAAGCCGGTGATCAGCAGTGTGACCCTGGCGATTTGGCCGAGCAGGTTGAACACGTCCTCCTTGCCGGGTTCGGCTCGGGCGCCGATGCTGCGCAACAGCTTGCGGACGAGGCTGGAAACCAGCCAGAAGGCGAGGAAGATGCCGATGGCGGCGAAAGCGGTTGGGGTGAGGCGGCTGGCCTCGTCGAGCAATTTTTCGATCATGGGGTGTATTTTCGCCTGTCTGACATTGTCTTGTATACTATGGCCTTTGACGTGATGTTGTATGAGACCCCATGCGCCTCAAGAAGATCAAGCTCGCCGGCTTCAAATCGTTTGTCGACCCCACCACGCTGCATCTTCCCGGTAACCTGATCGGCATCGTCGGCCCGAATGGCTGCGGCAAGTCGAACACCATCGACGCGGTGCGCTGGGTAATGGGCGAGAGCTCGGCCAAGCACTTGCGCGGCGATTCCATGGCCGACGTGATCTTCAACGGTTCCACCGGACGCAAACCGGTTGGGCAGGCGTCCATCGAACTGGTGTTCGACAACAGCGATGGCGGTCTCGGCGGTCAATACGCCGCCTACGGCGAGATTTCCGTGAAGCGCCAGGTGTCGCGCGACGGGCAGTCCAGCTACTTTCTCAACGGCGTGCGCTGCCGCCGCCGTGACATCACCGACATCTTTCTCGGCACCGGGCTGGGGCCGCGCAGTTACGCGATCATCGAGCAGGGCATGATCTCGCGCCTCATCGAGGCCAAGCCGGACGAGTTACGTATCTTTCTCGAAGAAGCCGCTGGCATTTCCAAATACAAGGAGCGCCGCCGCGAGACCGAAACGCGAATGCGCCACGCGCATGAAAATATAAATAGAATAAATGATATAAGAGAAGAGCTTGATAAACGGCTTCAGTCATTGCAGCGCCAGGCCAAGGTCGCCGGGAAGTATCAGGAGCTGAAGCAGGAAGAACGGTTGTTAAAAGCGCAGCTTCTGGCACTGCGCTGGCGGGCGCTCGATATCGAGACCCAGGAACAGGACCGTCGCATCAAGGCCCAGGAAACTGCGTTGGAGGCCCAGCATGCGACGTTGCGCCATATCGAGACCAGTCTCGAACAGCAGCGCGAGCAACATGGCGAGGAAAGCGAGCGCTTCAACGAGGTGCAGGCGCAGTTTTATCGCGTCGGCGCGGAAATCTCCCGCCTGGAACAGGGGCTGCACCACGCCCGCGAAACGCGCCAGCAACAGAGCCGCGATCTGGAGCGCACCGCCCAGGCATGGAACGAGGCGCAGGCGCATCTCGTTCACGACCAGCAGCTCATCGAGGAGCTGACGCACGCGCTGCAAGAGGACGAGTTCGCCCTGGCGCTGGGCCAGGAAGCGGAAGGCGTCTCCGCCGCCGCGCTGGCCGAGGCCGAGGCCGCCCAGCATGCCTGGCAGCACGACTGGGACACGTTCACCGCCCAGGAATCCGCGCAGGTGCGCATCGCCGAGGTCGAGCGCGCCCGCATCCAGCATTTGGAACAGCATCTGCACCAGCTCGAACAGCGCCTGGCGCGTCTTGAAGAGGAACAGCGCGGCCTGTCCACCGGCACGCTGGAGGAAGAAATCGCCGTGCTGGACGAACAACACGCCGAACTCGAAGAACGCATCGCCCGCATCCAGCAGGAGGTGCAGGGCTATCAATCGCGCATCGCGCAGGAGCGCGACAACCACACCCGTTTGGCCGCCGAACTGAATGCCGAGCGTGGCCGCCTGCAAACCATGAAAGGGCGGCATGGCTCGCTCGAAACCCTGCAACAGCAGGCGCTGGGCAAAGGGGCGGGGGCGGCGGCGCCGTGGCTGAAGGAGCATGGCCTGTACGATGCTCAGCGCCTGGCGCAAGGACTGACCGTCGAAACGGGCTGGGAGCGCGCCGTGGAGCATGTGCTGGGGTTGCACCTGGAGGCGGTCTGTGTGGAAGGCATGGACCAGGTCGCCGCCGCGCTCGAGGGTTTGCAACGCGGGCGGCTGAGCATTTTCGATCTCGCCGCACCGCCAATGGAGCTGTCCCCGGTGCTATCCGCTCCCGGCGCCGCCGCCTTGATTGACAAGGTGCGATCGCCCTGGCGTCTGGATGGTTTGCTGGCCGGCATCCATGCCGCCGACGACTTGCCGCAGGCGCTGGCGTTGCGGCCGCACTTGGGGGCGTGCGAGTCCATCATCACCCGCGATGGCGTGTGGCTGGGCCACGACTGGTTGCGTGTGGTGCGCGACAATGACGAAAAGGCTGGCGTGCTGGCTCGCGAACAGGAGATCCGCGAGCTGTCGCGGCACATGGCCGAACTCGCCGCGCGCATCGAAGAACTGGAACAGTTGCAACACGACAGCGCCGCGCAACTGAAGGCGATCGAAACCGCCCGCGAGCAGAGCCAGGCGGCGCTGCATGCGTCGAGCCAGCGGCGCGTCGAGTTGAAAGGGCGGTTGAGCGGCAAACAAGCGCGGCTGGAGCAGATGAGCGCGCGCAACACCCGGCTGTACACCGAGATCGAAGACGTGCGCGCGCAAAAGGCCCGCGACGAGGCAGAAACCGGCGCTGCCCGCGCCCGTCTGCACGAAGCGCTGGCGGCGGCGGAAGTGCATGGTCAGCGGCGTGATGTCTTGCTGCGCTTGCGCGATGAACACCGCGCCGCGCTGGATAAAGCCCGCGATCAGGCGCGCGCCGACCGCGATGCCGTTCACCAGGTCGCGCTGCGGATCCAGTCGCTGCGCAGCCAGCTCACCTCCACCCAGGAGCGGCTGCGGCGCACCCAGGATCAGGCCGCCCACCTGGCGCAGCGCCGGGAAGAGCTGTCCATGGCGGTGAAAGGGGGCGATTTGCCGCTTCAGGAGATGGCGATGGAGCTGGAGCAATTCCTGTCCAGCCGCTTCAGCATTGAGGCGGAACTCGCCCAGGCGCGGCGGCGCGTCGAGGAGTGCGACCACACCTTGCGCCAGTTGAACGAGCAACGCCATGCCGCCGAACAGAAGGAGCGCCAGTCGCAGGGCGAGCTCGATCGCTTGCGCATGGCTTGGCAGGAGGCCAAGGTGCGGCGCGAAACACTCATGGAACAGCTCGCCGAAACCGGCTTCGAACTGGAGGCTCTGCTGGCCGGCATGCCGGAAGAGGCGCAGGAAACGCAGTGGCAGCAACAGGTCGAGCGCATCGGCCAGCAGATCCAGCGCCTCGGGGCGATCAACCTCGCCGCGATCGACGAATATGCCCAGGAGTCGGAGCGCAAGACCTATCTCGATGCCCAGCACGCCGACCTGAGCGAGGCGCTCACTACCCTGGAAAACGCCATCCGCAAGATCGACCGCGAAACCCGCGACCGTTTCAAGGAGACCTTCGACAAGGTCAACACCGGCCTGCAAGCCATGTTCCCGCGCCTGTTCGGCGGCGGTCAGGCTTATCTGGAGCTGACCGGCGAGGATCTGCTGGATACCGGCGTCACCGTCATGGCGCGCCCGCCCGGCAAGCGCAACAGCACCATTCATCTGCTGTCCGGCGGCGAAAAGGCGCTCACCGCTGTCGCTTTGGTGTTCGCTATTTTCGAGTTGAACCCGGCCCCGTTTTGCATGCTCGACGAGGTGGACGCGCCACTCGATGAGGCCAATGTCGGGCGATTCTGCCAGATGGTCAAGGAGATGTCGGAGCGCATCCAGTTCATTTTCATCAGTCACAACAAGAGCACCATGGAAATGGCCCAGCAACTGATCGGTGTCACCATGCACGAACCGGGCGTATCGCGCCTGGTGGCGGTGGATGTCGATGAGGCCGTGAAAATGGTGGCGGCGGGATAACTAAGGGAATTTATAAAGTGGACGCGGTAAGCACATTATCGATTCTGGGTGGCGCGAGCGCAGTGGCGGTGATTCTGTTGCTGTGGCGGCCGGGTAGAAATAAGTCGAAAAGCATGGCCGACGAGCATATTGCTGTGAATACGCCCGGCAACAAGGCCAGCGATGACGAGATTCGGGGCGCCCCTCTCGATGACGCAGATGATTGGGAAGTCATTCCTGTTTCACCGGCGGCCCGTGCCACCAGTCATGGCGAAGCGTCGGATCAGGCGCTCGCGGTTGCTCCGGCTGAGGCGTCCGAGGAAAAGGTGATCGTGCTGAACATCATGGCGGGCAACGGCCGCTCGTTTTACGGCGCCGGGATCATGAATGCGCTGAACGAGACCGGCATGGAATACGGGGAAATGGATATTTTCCACTACACGCTCGAAAATGCCGGAGGAATGCCGCTTTTCAGTCTCGCCAATGCACTTAATCCCGGCACGTTCGATATCCGCACCATGGCAGACCTCACCACCCCCGGTCTCACTCTCTTCATGCGCTTACCTGGTCCGCTCGATGGTGTGGCCGCATTCGATGCCATGTATGACACCGCCGTCCGTCTTGCCGATTTGCTGGGCGGCATCCTCTGCGACGCGCAACGTCGCCCTTTCACCGCCGATATGCTCGACAAGCAACGTATCGAGCTTCTGGGTTTTCGCGCGTTCCGCTGATTTGTCAGAACCATATTGGTAAAACCGCCTGATCGAGCCTATTGACCCGGCAGCAAATTCATCTGTGTTTCTTCCGGTGTAGGGTGCGTCTCACGCACCACACGGATGGTGCGTGAGACGCACCCTACGAAACTTGCATAGGATCTCGATCGTTTTTTTGTGGCCTGAAAATCCGGGATGGAACAACTCCGGGTATCGCCATTGGAAATTTGCGCGCGAGTTAAACGATCACCGCTCACTTCTCGACAAAGGCCCGTTCGATCGCATACTGACCAGGTTGACCAATGCGGGGTGAGATTTGGAATCCCAGGTGATCCAGAAGATCGCAGGTATTCTTCAGCATCTCTGTGTTGCCGCAAATCATCACGCGGTCTTGTTCCGGATTGAGCGGGGGGAGGCCGATATCACTGGTCAATTTTCCACTCTCGACGAGATCGGTGAGGCGCCCTTGAGTGCGGAACGGTTCGCGCGTGACGGCGGGGTAGTAAATGAGTTTCTCGCGGATCATGTCTCCGAAGAACTCGTTTTGCGGCAGTTTGTGCGCGATGAAATCCTCGTAGGCCAGTTCGCTCACGTAGCGCACGCCGTGGAACAGCACAACCTTCTCGAAGCGCTCGTAGGCCTCCGGGTCCTGAATGATGCTCATGAAGGGGGCCAGCCCCGTGCCGGTGCTTAGCAGATAGAGGTTTTTACCCGGCAAGAGATCATCCATCACCAGCGTCCCCGTTGGTTTGCGGCTTACCAGGATGGTATCGCCTGCCTTGATGTGCTGCAGGCGCGAGGTGAGGGGACCATTCTGCACCTTGATGCTGAGGAATTCCAGGTGTTCTTCGTAGTTCGGGCTGGCGATGCTGTAGGCGCGCGCCAAAGGCCGGCCGTCAACCTCCAGGCCGATCATCACGAACTGGCCATTGATGAAGCGCAGCCCCGGGTCGCGCGTGGTTTTGAAGCTGAACAGCGTATCGTTCCAGTGGTGCACGCTCAACACGTGCTCGGTTGTGTATGTGCTCATGTCGCCGGTATCCTAGGGTTTGTCGCAAGAGTTTAGCGCTGCGGTGAGGGCAGGCACGGCCTCGAACAGGTCCGCCACCAGGCCGTAATCGGCGATGTTGAAGATCGGAGCTTCGGGGTCGTGGTTGATGGCGACGATGATATTGCTGTCTTTCATCCCCGCCGTATGCTGCACTGCGCCGGAGACGCCGGCAGCGATGTAGAGTTCGGGTGCGACGATGGCGCCCGTCTGCCCGACTTGGATATCATTGGGCGCAATGCCTGCATCGACGGCGGCGCGCGTCGCCC
>SBBG01000220.1 GCA_005240065.1 Gammaproteobacteria bacterium
ACCTTGAACGTACCAGCGCCAGACACACCCAGATCGCTGACGAAACCCTCCACCTCGACTTCCTTGCCATCCGCAACACTGCCGCCAAGCCCGCAACTGTCATCAAGCTCGATACTGGTGGCGGTGATCACGCCATTGGCAAACTCGCCTTTGACCTCCACACAGCTATTTACCACCAGATTTTGGGGAAGCACCACATCGCCATGATTCACCCTGACCGCCCCAATGCCGAAGAAGCCGCTGCCTGGTGTATACGCGCTGACCCTCCCCTTGATCTCGGATGGCTCGGACGATCCCGTCTTCACTTTGACGCGTGTCGCATGAATCACTCCCTTGGTATCCCTTAACCCGCTCACCTCCACAATGTCGCTTGGCTTCAGCGGGTTCGTTCCGGCAATCCCGGAAGTACCGGAGAACACCGTCAGCCCATCCACCCTGACCGTCTGCCCCACCACGACCAGCGTATTGCCGGCGGTGTCGATACTCGCCACCGGCCCCTGAACATCCTTGGCATACTTGACACGCTTGGCGGCATACTTACCGCTGGCATCCTTCTCCCACTCCACCAGCACCACCATGCCGACATGCAGATCGCCCTGGCTGGCGTTCGGATTGTCGTCGACCTCGATTTTCGCGCCGGTGGTTTCAATCTCCAAGCCGTTGACGAAGATGCTGCCAAACCCGGTCACCGATCCCTGACTGACCCCTGTGCCGCCGATACCGCCGCCCGCCAGACCCGGCCCGCCGCCACCGAAGAAACCAGCCCGGCCATCGCCGCAGACAACAACACCCCTCGCCACAGTGCGCTCAATCTCATGACAGATCCTCTTCTTCAGGCAATGACTCGACATCTTCCTCGAAATAATAAATACCTATCCCCGCATGCTTGCGCCCACTGCCTTCGACGGCGGGGTTGAAATCGCGGTCGTGGGCGGCGAGGTAGCGATCCAGCTCTTCCAATAGCGCCTGGGCGCGCGTCGCGCTGAGCACGCGGAACTGCGGCAGGATCTGTTCCGGGAGGTTGTCATAAGCAACCTTGCGCTGAAACAGCAGCTCATTGCCGCTGTGGCGCAGATTATGTTCGATGGTGGCAATGAGCAACCGCACGTCGCTGCCGAGAATGGCCAGCTTGACGACATCATCCCGCTGCGGCAGATAAGCGCGTTTGAGCAGCCGGACACGATCATCGTCCAGGCGCTCGACGGTGCCAACGCGCATCAGTTCATCCAGCATGGCGCGCGCCGGCACATCGCCACCGAACTCCTTGACCAGCGCCGCGAATGTCGCGCCTTTCCCCTCCAGAGGAAGATCGCCGGGATTACCCGTGGCATCGGTGAAGCGCACATCCCGCACCCAGGCGCTCACCACCCGTGCGGCGCGGTTATAGCGCGTGGCGGCTTCGTCATCGTAAGGACTGCCCATCTCCTGCAAACGCACAATCTCCTTGCGCGACAGGCCGGTCAGCACCGAAGCCCGCGACACCGACGGTTTGCGTCCTTCCAGGCCAAACTCCTTCATGGCGATATCCGCATACACCCAGCGCGCCACATCCTCGAACACGCCATAAGGCACGCCATTGCGCAGCAGGATGCGCACCAGCGGGCGCAGCAGGCTGGCAACGGCGTTGGACAGCGGTTTAGTGAAGGTGGACATCGTAAGAACCATTGATTTGACCTATCCCGTAAATAGGAATTTATTCCCAATTACCGAGGAAGTCAAGCAGAAGCTGCCGCTCTGAGTCAGAGAGCAAATAAATTGAACGCAACACCAGGTCTCGGTATACTCTGGAACATTTCCCCCGACCAATCGTGGGGCGGTGGCGCGTGCCCGCGCGCTGGCCGTTGGCTGTTTTTACGACCCGAGCTGGACCTAAACTAAAGTGAACGACAAGAACACCTGCAACAAGGTCTCCGGCCTGTACCGGCCGGAGTTCGAGAAAGACAATTGCGGCTTTGGCCTGATTGCGCACATGGATGGTATGCCCAGCCACTGGCTAGTGCAGACCGCCATCAAGTCGCTGGCCTGCCTGACCCACCGCGGTGCAGTGGCGGCCGACGGCAAGAGCGGCGACGGTTGCGGCTTGTTGTTCAAAAAACCCGCCGCCTTCCTCGAAGCGATCGCCTTGGAACAGGATTTCTGCCTTGCGCCGCTGTACGCGGCGGGCATGGTGTTCCTCAATCGCGACAACAACCTGGCGGCGCGCGCACGCGATCAGTTGACGACCGAGCTGCACGCCGAGGGGCTGACGGTGGCAGGTTGGCGAGTGGTGCCGGTGGACCCTTCCGCCTGCGGTGAAGAAGCCCTGAAGACCTTGCCCGCCATCGAGCAGGTGTTCGTCAACGCGCCGGACGGCATGGATGAGGCCGATTTCGAGCGCCGCCTGTTCTTCGCCCGCCGCCGCGCCGAAAAGGCCCTCGAAGCGCACGACAACGTCTTTTATGTCACCAGCCTGTCGAGCCGGGTGATCTCGTTCAAGGGGCTGGTGATGCCGGCCAACCTGCCGGTGTTTTACCTGGATTTGACCGACGAGCGTTTCGCTTCGGCGTTGTGCGTCTATCATCAGCGCTTTTCCACCAACACCTGGCCGCAGTGGCGCCTGGCTCAGCCGTTCCGCTTCCTCGCCCACAACGGCGAGATCAACACCGTGCAGGGCAATCGCAACTGGGCGATGGCACGCGGTTCCAAATTCGCCACGCCGCTGATCCCGGACATGGAAAGCATCCTGCCGCTGGTCTCCACCACCGGCTCGGACTCGATGAGCCTGGACAACATGCTGGAGGTGCTGCTGGCCGGCGGCATGGATCTGTTTCGCGCCATGCGTCTGCTGGTGCCGCCCGCCTGGCAGAACGTCGAGAGCATGGATCCCGATCTGCGCGCCTTCTATGAATACAACTCCATGCACATGGAATCGTGGGACGGCCCGGCCGGCATCGTCATGACCGACGGCCGCCATGCCGCCTGCGCCCTCGATCGCAACGGCCTGCGCCCGGCGCGCTACGTCATCACGCGCGACCGGCACATCACCTTGGCCTCGGAAATTGGCGTGTATGGCTACAAACCTGAAGACGTGGTCAGCAAGGGCCGCCTCAAGCCCGGCCAGATGATCGCCGTGGACACCGCCACCGGCGAACTGCTGCTGCCCGAGGACATCGACCAGCGCCTGAAAACGCGCCAGCCCTACCGCAAGTGGCTCGCGGAGCACACCCGCCATCTCGAATCCGAACTGGATGGCAACGGCGCCGATGTCGAATACATGGATGCCGCCACGCTGCACACCTATCAGAAGATGTTCCAGGTGACCTTCGAGGAACGCGACCAGGTGCTGTCCGTGCTCGCCGAGGCCGCCCAGGAGGCGGTCGGCTCTATGGGCGATGACACGCCGATGGCGGTGCTGTCGCAGCAGGTACGCTCGCTGTACGACTATTTCCGCCAGCAGTTCGCTCAGGTCACCAATCCACCTATCGACCCGCTGCGCGAGCAGATCGTGATGTCGCTGGAAACCTGCCTTGGCCGCGAACAGAACATGTTCGAGGAAACGCCCGCCCACGCGCTGCGCCTGATAATTGACTCCCCGGTACTTTCCACCGGCAAGTTCCGGCAACTGCTGGCGGTCAAGGATCCTGGCTACACCCATGCGCTCATCGATCTCAATTATCCGCGGACGACAGCGCTGCGCCAAGCCATCGAGACGGTCTGCGACCAGGCAGCCGCAGCCGCGCGCGCTGGCAAAGTGACCCTGGTGCTGTCGGATCGCGGCATCGCCCAGGATACGCTGCCCATTCACGCCCTGCTCGCCACCGGCGCGGTGCATCACCGTCTGATCCGCGAGGGGCTGCGCTGCGATGTCAACATCGTAGTGGAAACCGCCACCGCGCGCGACCCGCACCAGATCGCGGTGCTGATCGGCTATGGCGCGACGGCGGTCTATCCTTACCTGGCCTACGAATGCCTCTACGACCTGATCCGCACCGGCGAAATCACCGGCAAGGATGCGGATAAGCTGGCCGTGAATTACCGCAAGGGCATCAATAAGGGCCTGTACAAAATCATTTCCAAGATGGGCATCTCCACCATCACCAGCTACCGCGGCGCGCAGTTGTTCGAGGCGGTGGGGCTGCACGATGACGTGGTGCGGCTGTGCTTCACCGGCACCGTCAGCCGTCTGCAAGGCGCCAACTTCGATGACCTCGAAGACGACCAGCGGAGGCTGGCGCGCGACGCCTGGCTGGCGCGCAAATCCATCCAGCAAGGGGGGCTGCTCAAGTACATCCACGGCGGCGAACAGCATGCCTACAATCCGGACGTGGTGCGCACCCTGCAAACCGCGGTGAAAACCGGCAGCTACGAACACTACCTCGAATACGCCAGCTTGGTCAACGAACGGCCGGTGCTGTCGCTACGCGACATGCTCAAGGTACGTGACGACGTGCAAGCCATCCCGGTCGGCGAGGTCGAGCCGATCGAGGCCATCCTGTCGCGTTTCGACAGCGCGGGCATGTCGCTGGGCGCGTTGTCGCCGGAAGCGCACGAAGCGCTAGCCACCGCCATGAACCGCCTCGGCGGGCGCTCCAACTCCGGTGAGGGTGGCGAAGATCCGAAGCGCTATGGTACGGAGAAGGTGTCCAAGATCAAGCAGGTTGCATCGGGGCGCTTCGGCGTCACACCCGCCTATCTGGTCAATGCCGAGGTGTTGCAGATCAAGATCGCGCAAGGCGCCAAGCCCGGCGAGGGCGGTCAGTTGCCCGGCGACAAGGTCAACGACCTGATCGCCCGGCTGCGTTATGCACGCCCCGGCGTGGCACTGATCTCGCCGCCGCCGCACCATGACATCTATTCCATCGAGGATCTTGCACAACTGATCTTCGACCTCAAGCAGGTCAATCCCCAGGCGCTGGTATCGGTCAAGCTGGTGGCGGAAGCCGGCGTCGGCACCGTCGCCGCCGGCGTGGCCAAGGCCTATGCCGACCTGATCACCATCTCCGGGTATGATGGCGGCACGGGCGCCAGCCCGCTGACCTCGATCAAGTATGCCGGCTCGCCGTGGGAGCTGGGCCTGACCGAGACCCACCAGGTGCTGCGCGCCAATAACCTGCGCAACAAGATCCGCCTGCAAACCGACGGTGGGCTCAAAACCGGCTTGGATGTCATCAAGGCCGCCATTCTCGGCGCCGAGAGCTTCGGCTTCGGCACCGGACCGATGGTGGCGCTGGGCTGCAAATACCTGCGCATCTGCCATCTCAACAATTGCGCCACCGGCGTCGCCACGCAGAACGACGTGCTGCGCCAGGCGCACTTCATCGGCCTGCCGGAAATGGTGATGAACTATTTCCGCTTCATCGCCCGCGAAACCCGCGAGTGGATGGCGAAACTCGGGGTACGGCGCATGACCGATCTGATCGGCCGCACCGATCTGCTAAGCATCATCGAAGGCGAAACCGGCAAGCAGCGGAAGCTCGACTTGACACCGATCCTGTCCGACGGCGGCGTGCCCGCTGGCAAACCGCGATACTGCGAAGTACCGCGCAACGAGCCGTTCGATAAGGGCGAGCTGGCCGAGCAGATGGTCGCCGACGCGCTCGACGCCATCGAGCACAAACGCGGCGGCACGTTCAGCTACACGGTGCGCAACATCCATCGATCGATCGGCGCACGCCTGTCCGGCGAAATCGCGCGGCGCCACGGCGACAAGGGCATGGATGCCGCGCCGGTCACCATCAGGCTCACGGGCACTGCGGGCCAGAGCTTCGGCGTGTGGAATGCCGGGGGCCTGAACCTGGTGCTGGAAGGTGATGCCAACGACTATGTCGGTAAAGGCATGGCAGGCGGCAAGATCGTAATCTACCCGCCTCACGGCAGCACGTTCCATACCCACCAGACCACCATCATCGGCAATACCTGCCTGTACGGCGCCACCGGCGGCAAGCTCTATGCCGCGGGGCTGGCGGGCGAGCGTTTCGCGGTGCGCAACTCCGGCGCGCTGGCGATCGTCGAAGGCGTGGGCGACCACGGTTGCGAATACATGACCGGCGGCGTGGTGGTAGTGCTCGGCCCCACCGGCCTCAATTTCGGCGCGGGCATGACCGGCGGTTTCAGCTACATCCTGGATCTCGACAACACCTTCGTCGACCGCTACAACCACGAGCTGGTCGACATCCATCGCATCGGCACCGAGTCGATGAGTGGGCACAGCGCCTACTTGCGCAAGCTGATCGAGGAATTCGTCGCCGAAACCGGCAGTCGCTGGGGTCAAACGATACTGAACGATTTCGGCGCCTACCTCGACCGCTTCTGGCTGGTCAAACCCAAAGCCGCCGAACTGGAATCGCTCCTGGAGACGTTGCGTAACGCGGCGTAACAAGAAACCTCGCGGGGTGCGCCGACGCGCATCCCGCCTGATTGAGATTGGTTTTTGAAATGACAAAGAATTTCGAATTTCTGGAAATCCCGCGCCAGGACCCGGCCAAGAAAGCGGCCGACGTGCGCATTCACGAATTCAAGGAAATCTACGGCCAATACGACACCAAGGGCGCCGCCGCCCAGGCCTCGCGCTGCCTGGCGTGCGGCAATCCGTATTGCGAATGGAAGTGCCCGGTCCATAACTACATCCCCAACTGGCTGAAGCTAATCGAGGAAGGCAATTTCTTCGAAGCGGCGGAACTCTCGCATCGCACCAACTCCCTGCCCGAGGTCTGCGGCCGCGTCTGCCCGCAGGACCGCCTCTGCGAAGGCGCCTGCACCCTCAACGACGGCTTCGGCGCAGTCACCATCGGTTCCATCGAAAAATTCATCACCGAGGAAGCCCTCAAGCGCGGCTGGAAACCGGACATGTCCGGCGTCATCGCCACCGGCAAGCGCGTGGCGATCGTCGGCGCGGGTCCAGCCGGCCTGGGTTGCGCCGATGTGCTGGTGCGCAATGGCGTCAAGCCCGTCGTCTTCGACCGTTACCCGGAAATTGGTGGCCTGCTCACCTTCGGCATTCCCGAATTCAAGCTGGAAAAAGAGGTGGTGCGCCGCCGCCGCGCACTGATGGAAGAGATGGGCATCGAATTCCGCCTCAACACCGAGATCGGCAAAGACATCCCCTTCCAGCGCCTGATCGACGAATACGACGCGGTGTTCCTCGGCATGGGCACTTATACCTCGATGCAAGGCGGCTTTCCCGGCGAGGATCTGCCCGGCGTCCACCAGGCCCTGCCGTTTCTGATCGCCAACGTCAAACACAACCTTGGCCTGGACAAGGAAGAAAGCAACTTCATCAGCATGGCAGGCCAGCGTGTGGTGGTGCTCGGCGGCGGCGACACCGCCATGGACTGCAACCGTACCAGTATCCGTCAGGGAGCGGCCAGCGTCATCTGCGCCTATCGCCGCGACGAAGAAAGCATGCCGGGCTCGAAACGTGAGGTCGCCAACGCCAGAGAAGAAGGCGTGCAGTTCCTGTGGAACCGCCAGCCCATCGAAATCATCGGCAGCGACCGGGTGACCGGAGTCAAAGTCCTCACCACCTCACTTGGCCCATCCGATGCGCGCGGCCGGCGCAGCCCGCAAGCCGTGCCCGGCTCGGAAGAAATCATTCCCGCCGACGCCGTGATCATCGCCTTCGGCTTCCAGCCCAGCCCCGCGCCGTGGTTCGCCGACTTCGGTATCGCCACCGACGATCGCGGCTGCGTCAAGGCGCGCGGCACGTTCAAATACCAGACCACCAACGCTAAGATCTTCGCTGGCGGCGACATGGTGCGCGGCTCGGACCTGGTCGTCACGGCGGTATACGAAGGCCGTGAGGCGGCGCAGGGAATTCTGGATTATCTTGGAGTTTAAAGAAAAATTATTATGACACCCCTTAAAAACGACCGCTTTCTCCGCGCCCTGCTGCGCCAGCCCGTTGATATCACCCCGGTATGGATGATGCGCCAGGCCGGACGCTATCTGCCCGAGTACCGTGCCACACGCGAACGCGCCGGCAGCTTCATGGATCTGTGCAAGAACCCCGAGCTGGCCTGCGAAGTCACTCTCCAACCGCTGGAACGCTTCCCGCTCGATGCCGCCATCCTGTTCTCCGACATTCTCACCATCCCCGACGCGATGGGCCTGGGGCTCAGTTTCGGCGTAGGCGAGGGGCCGCGTTTTTCCAAGCCGGTGCGCAGCGAAGCGGATGTCAACAACCTGGCGATACCCGACCCCGAACAGGAACTGCGCTACGTCACCGACGCCGTGCGCACCATCCGCCGCGCGCTGGACGGCCGCGTGCCGCTGATTGGCTTCTCCGGCTCGCCATGGACCTTGGCCACCTACATGGTAGAAGGCAGTGGCACCAAGGAATTCGCGCACGTCAAACGCATGATGTTCGACCGCCCCGACCTGATGCACAAGGTGCTGGACGTGCTCGCGCGCTCGGTGATCGAATACCTCAACGCCCAGGTCGCCGCCGGTGCGCAGGCGCTGATGGTGTTCGACACCTGGGGCGGCGTGCTCACCCCGCGCGACTACAAGGAATTCTCGCTCAAGTACATGGCGCAGATCGTCAAGGGGGTGACACGCGAGGCCGAGGGCCGGCGCGTGCCGGTGATTCTCTTCACCAAGGGCGGCGGGGCCTGGCTGGAAGCGATGGCCGACACCGGTTGCGACGCCCTGGGCGTGGACTGGACCACCGATCTCGCCGACGCCCGCGCCCGCACTCAGGGCCGCGTCGCCTTGCAGGGCAACATGGACCCTTCCGTGCTTTACGCCTCCCCCGGCCGCATCCGCGCCGAAGTGGAAACCATCCTCGCCAGCTACGGCCCCGGCCCCGGCCATGTCTTCAACCTGGGCCACGGCATTCACCAGCATGTCGACCCGGAGCACGCGCGGGTCTTCGTCGAAGCGGTGCATGAATTGAGCAGGCACTATCACAGCAAATAATTTGAACACTTACGCGAAGTGAAGCCCTTCGGTATGGTTCCTCTTGATAACACCTAACCACTGAGCCTATGAATCCGAAATTCGAAAAACTCCGCGACATGGAATCCTTCGGCAACGAGATGTTCACCCGCATCGTCGCCGTGCAGCAAAAGGAACACGCCTGCTGGAACCCCGAGGCGCCCTTCGCCGAGCGCATCAAGGGCTTGCCGTTGTATAACCTGATTTTCAGCAATCCCGATCGCAACGCCGCCACCACCGGTCCGACCATCAGCCATTTTTACCCCCTGCGCCGGGAAATGCGCAAAATCGCCCACTACGCTCGCCAGGTGACCGCCGCACCAGTGGTCTGCGACATCGACTGCCGCAATGGTTTCGTCGGCAGCCTGCTGGCCAGGGAAGGCGTCAAGGTCATCGGCGTGCGCGACCCGGCCGGCAAGCCCAACCAGATCGCTGACTTTTATGACCCCAGACATTACGAACTACGTACCCTCCCCGTTACCGGTATCGACTTCCCCTTCGATGTCGCTTTCTGCGCTTGGATGCCTTCCGGCGTCAACTACACCCCCGAGCTTCTGAACCATTCTCCTAAGCTGATTGTCTATGTCTACACTGACCATATCGATGCCTCCAGCGGACGGCGGCAGACCGGCACGGCGGATGCCTTCGGCAATCTGCCCCCGCGTTACAAGCTGATCGACGAGTGGCAAGTCGTGCGGCCGCAGGACATGATGCACGAGGTATGGCCCGATCTGGGCGGCTTCATCGAGGAAACCCGCCTGGTGAAAGTTTACGCCGACGAAC
This sequence comes from Gammaproteobacteria bacterium, assembly GCA_005240065.1. GTDB lineage: Bacteria > Pseudomonadota > Gammaproteobacteria > Ga007554 > SBBG01. Next base: position 9,697 of record SBBG01000220.1, read on the forward strand.
CGTGGCATGACGTCAGCCTGCGGGGTTACACGGAAGCCGCCAAGGGCTACGATTGGGAAACCGACCTCGACATGGCGCTGCTGGCGCTGGAGGCCAAGCAATTTCTGCGCGCGCAGGGCATGCCTGTATAGGGTGCGCGCTGCGCACCGTCATCTGTTAAGCGGTGCGCAGCGCGCACCTTACTCCCGTGAGGGTCGGCGCTATGGAAAAAAAAACGCTTTCCGCCGGCGTGGTTGTCGTCCGCCGCGAAAGTAACCACATCTGGTATCTTCTGTTGCGCGCCTATAGCCATTGGGACTTCCCGAAAGGCATGGTCGAGCCTGGCGAAACGCCGTTGCAAGGCGCGCTTCGGGAAGTCGAGGAAGAAACCTCACTCAACGACTTGACATTCACCTGGGGTTACGGATATCAAGAGACTCCACCTTACGGTCGCGGCAAAGTGGCGCGTTATTATGTCGCCGAAACCCGGCAAACCGAGGTCACGCTTCCGGTCAATCCCACGCTGGGCCATCCAGAACACGATGAATACCGCTGGGTAACGTTCCAGGAGGCGCGCACTCTGCTGTCACCCAGAGTCATCCCGGTACTGGAGTGGGCTCACACCCTGGTTTTCCGTTGATTGCGCGATAATCTATATTTTCAGGCATACCCTGAGGGGGAAAGGTTAAAAACATGATGATGGGCCACAAGGTATACCGCACCTTGATGTTCTGGCTGGTATGGGCCTCGTTCGCCATCGCCGTCTTGCTGGGTTTGTACATCGATACCGGCGTCTGGGATTTCGTCAAGAATGACCCCACCAAACTCACCTGGGTCATCCTCGGACTGTTCTTCCTGGGCATCCTGGTCAGTTTTATACTAACCATGAACATTACCAAAGAATCGATAGAAGCCGCACTGGCGGAAAGCGCCGCACGCGAAAAGGGTTTAATGGGAATAGACACCGCGCCGGAAAAACACGCCACACAACGCTTTTTCGCTTCCTTGAAAGAAATCGTCAGCAACAACAGCCCGGTCGACCTCGACGCGCTGCTCCAGACGGAAATCTCCTTTTACCAGCGCCTTAGCCACGGCATTGCCGTCATGGGCAATCTGCTCATCACGCAAGGACTGATCGGCACGGTCATTGGCCTGAGCATCACGCTGGCCGGCCTTAGCACCTCGCTGGAAGCCTTGGGTCAAAACGAGGCTTTATTGCTCGAAGGCTTGCGCAAGGCGATGGGCGGCATGGGTACCGCCTTCTACGCCACCCTGATGGGCGCCGTGTTCGGCGGGCTGCTGCTGCGCGTGTTCGCCCTGATCACCGAAAACGGTGTCGAGGACCTGCAAGACCGGGTGATGAAAATATGCCTGGTCCACTGCGCGGCGGATCGCAAACTGACCGAAGACAAGGATGTGCGCCTGCTCAATGCCGAGGTTACCAGCCTGGCCGAGAACGCCAAACTGCTGCGAATCGCATTCGAAGACTCCAAACAGGCGATGCTGGAATTCCGCGAAGAGGCCAAGCGCCTGGCCGATTTTGGCGACGGCTTGGAAAAGGGCGACGATCTCGCGGCGTTGCGCGAAGCCATCCGCATGCAAAAACATTACCGCGTGCTGCTGCGCCAGGAGATCAAGCTGGTGGATCAAGTCAATCGCGCCTGGTGGCCACCGCTGCGAAGACTGTTCCGCTCCGCGCGCGCGCGGCCGCTAAAGACGCCAGCGGAGACCAGCCAGCCATCGCCATCGGGAGCCGAGGCATCGCATGACTAAACGGCGCCGTTTCATGGACGAAAGCGTCTATATCACCTATTCGGATATGGCGCTGCTGATGCTGGTGATCTTCATCTTCCTCTTCACCATCATGGTGATCACATCGAGGATGTCCAGCGGCGGACAGAACAGCGATCTAAAAAAACAACTCGAATCGCTGCAACAAAGGCTCGCCGACGCCGAAACCGACAAAAAAAGCTTGTCCAAGAATCTAGAAGAAATCGTTGTGAACAGCGACGAAAGCTACCTGGAAAAGATTCTCGAAACCTCCACTTTCGGCCGCAAGGACTTCGATCTGTTCATCGAGGGATTGCAGAATATCCCCGGCGAGGATGTCCATCTGGTGGTCGACGCATCGGGCTCGATGCACGGCCTGTCTTCCTTCCTGGTGCCCGTGCTGCGTCTCATTGTCACCAAATCCGGCAAGCGCCTGTCCGCCATCACCTGGTTTTCCGACAACGATGCGCAAACCTATACCGGCACAATGGGAGAAATGTTCGACCGCCTGATGCGCGGCGCGCCTTTCTACGGCAGCATGGAAACCATCGGCAACGCCTTCCGTATCGCCGCCCGCAACGCGCCACCACCCGGCGCCTATCTGCTGGTCGGCGACGAACCATCGAACGATACCATCTACTACGACAAAATCCCCAGCCCGGTTTTCACCCTCCCGCTCGGCCGCTCCGACCAGGCGACCAATCTCAGTTATGGCACGCTGGCGCAAAAAACCGGCGGCAGGATGCTGCATCTGGATTTCAAGTAGTTGTGTTGCATGTAACAACGTCGTGAACCGGGGGTTCTTAGGATAACCTCCGCTCTTTCCCCATTCATAGCTCTACCTGCCACCCTCCCCCACCCCCCTCTGCTCCCGCAACAAGCGCTGAAATTCCTCCGGCGTGATCTTCGGTTTGGAAAAACGCGGCATTGCGATCTTCAGGGCATTGCGGTTGATGTCCTTTCCGCCATCCGGCCGCAATCGCACCAGGTCATAAGAGCCCAGCGGTATGTCTTTCGGGATTTCCAGATAGACTTTCCCGTCGCTTGCGCTGGTCTGCGCCACGGGAGGCAACAGCCTGACCGAGGTAATGATATCGCCCCCCCCAAGCAAGGCCGCGCCGCCGAAGATTTCAATGCGGGTGGCGGGCTGGACCAAGGGATAAATGGCCTGAATGACGGGCTGCGCCGAAGTGGCGACATTGATCGCCAGCAAGCCGGAATCGCGCGCTGTGGCGTAGAGGATCTCGCCCTCCAGCCGGAGATCGGCCAAGGGTTCTTCCGTGGCGAAGAGCCCGGCCTGCCGGAAATCGCCGCCGGAGATGTCCAATATACGAATACCAACGCCCCTCTCATGCACGAACACCTCATTGCCGCGCGCACGAACCAGCAGCGTTTCCGTGGCGGATTTGTAGTGCAATTTCTCGTCATGCCGTGCGTCGAACATCGCCAGGCCACCATCAGTGGCAATAAAAACACGCCCATTGTCGCCCCAGACATCATTCACCTTATAGGCCGCCAACGGCCTGGGCTGCGCCGGATCTGCCACATCGACGACGACCAGCCCGTGTCTCGTCATGGCATAGATGCGCCCCTCGTGGGTCCGCGCATTCCGCGCCCCTCCGGGAATCCTCACCTTGTCCACGATATGCGCCTGATACGGATTGCGGATATCGACCCGCATCAGTCCCTCATCCGCACCCGCGTCCACCGCAAGATAAGCCAGAGTTCCATCCAGCCAGATCGAACGCACTGTGCCATCGATATCCACCC
>SBBG01000178.1 GCA_005240065.1 Gammaproteobacteria bacterium
CCCCGTGGTGGTCTGCCCGCCACCGCCCGGCGTTAGCGGCGAATGGCAAAGCGAGACTCTTGAAAACGGCGTGCGCGCGCTTTTTTATGACGCCGAAAACAGGCTGCGCGGCTTTGCGCTCACCGGCGGGACAGTGGGGGAGAAAAATGCCTTGGCCAAGGAGGTGCCAGGGTGGTTGTGACAGGCTTTTCCTAATCGCCCCAAGCGTGATGCCGTATATCAGGCAGCCAAGGCTGAACACCCCGAAAGCTGACCAGGAGAAACTCGAAACTGGTCACCCGTCGGTGAGGTTATGCTGAACCCGGAACGGCCAATGATGGAATGCCAAAAGGCAGCATGATAAAAACGGTTGATGCGACAACCACCTTGACGAACACCGTCAAAAAAATTGGCCATGACAGACAACAATTCGCACCGGCAGAGATCAGGCCAAGAATAAGGGCTTTTACGCCACGCTGGACAACGGCTCCTGCCGCTGAGAAACTTCCTCACCAATAGGCATCCTCAACGCATGATCCATCTCATCCAGCGTTGCAAGCTGCGCCTCGATGTCTGCGGTCTGGGCTTCGAGTTCCTTTAGTTTTTCCTGAAGCCCCTCCTTGGATTCGTTCACCTTGTTCAGGGTTTCCATTTGCTGCTCCAGTTGCAGCTTGCCTTCATTGATGTACCTGACCAAGGGGTGCATGATGTCCTTGAGCCAGTTATCGGCTTCCTGATGCGCCTGTGAGACGATATAGCGGGCATGGCTTCCCAGGGAGATGAAGAATTTTTTCACGACGAAGCTCTGTTCCGTCATGGTGGTGACGGGGCTGTTGCGGAATTTCTCGGCTTCCCAGTAGAGTTTTTCGAAATCTTCCGAATACTTCTTCACCGAAAACATTTTCGGTTTCGTGCCGTTGAAATTGCTGTCTTCGTAGAATTTGTTATAGATCGTTTGAGCTACGGCGTAGGTTTGATCGGCTTGCCGAGAGACGATCTGCATGGTATCCCGCATGTTGTCGAAAAATGTCTGCATGGACTTTTTAAGGCCAGCGGTACTCCAACTTCCTTCCATGTCCTTGCGCACATCTCCCATCATCCTGTCGAACGTCACCAGGCTCAAGGCGTCCATGATGATCTTGGCCTGCTGCGCCAAAACGCGCCGGCTTGATTGGAAATGTTCCATTTTCTTGTTGAACGCCGCCTGCCTTTCGCGCGTTTTTTTCACCATGTGCTGCAACACTTCGGCGTTGGTATCCTTCATCCCGCGCAGCTCGTCGGCCTGGGATTGAACGCCCTTCAGCCGCGACAAAAAAGACTGGCGCACGCCATCAAATATCGAGCCGGCGATACCTATCATGTTGTCGCGCACGATGGCTTGCTTGGCGGGAATGATGTTGTCGGACAAATAGGATTCGAGGATAAGCAAACGACTGCGCCGGAGCAGGTCGCCATCCTGGCGGATCTTGGCGAGCAGGGCTTTTTGCGCCGTAACGGGAAACACCTTGTCCGCTTCGATGCCTAGGGAGCGTGCGGTCTCCCGCCGTTGCGACTCGATGGTAGCCTCGACCTCGGCCGGATTTTTAATGTCGTCCCATAAAGTGTCGATCTTGTTAAGCGCCGCCACCAGACCGGCACGCGCCTCGCCACGGCAACCCCTGATATGGTTTTGCCACATATCGAGGTCACTGCGCGTGACACCGGTATCAGCGGCCAGCACGAACAATACGGCCTGCGCATTGGGCAACATGCTCAGGGTCAACTCCGGCTCGTTACCCAGAGCGTTGAGGCCGGGCGTGTCCAGAACCACCAATCCCTGCTGGAGCAAGGGATGAGGGAAACTGATCAGCGCATGGCGCCATTGCGGAATCTCCACTGTGGCCGGCGGCTCACCCTGTCCGTTCATGCTGGCGCTCAATTCCGCGCTGTACAAGCCCAGGCGTTCCGCATCTTGCCGCGGCACTTCCTTGACCTTGATCACTTGCTGAAGGGTTTCCGCCATGCGGTCGGGGGCGTTGATATCGAGAGGAAAGGTTGTCCAGCGCGAAGGATCTTTCTTGAGGTCGGCGATACTGAGCTCTTCCAGGCGCGTCTCAATCGGCAACAGGCGGATATAAGCTTCGTCCTCGACGGTGTCATAGAACAACTCCGTCGGGCACATCGTCGTTCTTCCGGCATCGGAAGGCAACAGGCGGCGTTTATAATCGGAGAAAAAGATGGCGTTGATCAGCTCCGTCTTGCCGCGGGAAAATTCGGCGACGAAGGCAATGGTCAGCCGGTCGGAGCGCAATGTTTCGACCGCTTCGTAAAGACGCAGGCTGATTTCAGCCTCACCCAATTGCTGGCTGTCCAGCCAATGCATGAATTGCTGAATTGTCCGCGCGATGTCGGCCTTCCAATGATCGAAAGCGCGCATCTGCTGTTTGAAGCGATTTTCTTCCATGCCCTCACTCACTACCTGTGAACATCAATTCTATAGGCCGGCCATGCCACCCTACCAACCCTGTATCGGTCATTTCACGGCGGGCTTTAGCCTGTTTGTTTTTTAGGATCCGTGAATGTATCGGCAGGCAGCACGATGGAATGAGCGTGGCCGGTGATTTAACCCAGATTATCCATTAACGGTCGTAGCGAGGGAGATCAAGGCATTGAAGATGGGCGAGAAAATGACAAAATATTCCGCAACCGTAGCCATGTGCTACGGTGAGGACAGATTTTGTCATTTTCTCGCCCAGATTCAGCATATTGATCGTCCGCAGTAGATCGCTAATGGATAATCTGGGTTTACCCCAGGCTGCGCCCGAAATCGGTCAAGGGGGCTACCAGCAGGATTCTGAGCAACTGGAATACGATCAGCACGCCTATCGGCGAGAGGTCGAAACCGCCGATCGCGGGTATCAGCCGCCGCACCGGGGAAAGCAGCGGTTCGTTAAGCACATGCAGCACGTTGGCGAGGGGATTGTACGCGCCCTGCGCCACCCAGCTCAGGATGACCTGAAGGATGAGAGTGGCGGTATATAAGGTGAGCAGCAGCTCAATGAGGTCGGCCAGCGACAACACCAGCCAACCCGCGACCGAGGGTAAGCGGCCTGCGATCACGGCGAGCAGCAGCATTTTCAGTCCTTGCAGCACGAGGACCATGAGCAGCGATGCCATATCCATGCCCCCCATGCCGGGGATAACGCGGCGCAAGGGAATCACGACGGGATTGGTGATTTTCACCAGAAACTGGCTGAACGGATTGCGAAAATCGGCGCGCACCAGTTGCAGCAGAAAACGCAGCAACAGCGCGCCGATATACAGATCGAACAACGTCTTGACCAGGAAAACCGCCGACGCCGACAGATAGGCATTTTCCATGCGTTATTTCCCCAAAATTTCCGCAAGCTCGACGGAACGTTCCTGGGCGGCGGCGAGGGCCTTGCCGAACAATTCCTTGATCTTTCCCTCCTGTAATACCTGTATCGCCCGCTCCGTGGTGCCGCCGGGCGAGGTGACGCGCGCTCGTAGCGTGGCGCTATCTTCGCTGCTCTCCAGCGCCATCTTCGCCGCGCCGAAGGCGGTTTGCAGGGTAAGGAGCCGCGCCGTCTCCGGTGGCAGACCGAGTTCACGTCCGGCGCTTTCCATCGCCTCCATGACCAGAAAGAAATAGGCCGGACCCGAGCCCGATAGCGCAGTGACGGCATCCATCCGCGCTTCGTCATCCAGCCACAACGCCAGACCCACGGCGCGCATGATCGACTCCGCCAGGCTGCGCTGCGGCGGTGATACGCGCTCGTTGGCATACAGCACCGTGGCGCCGCTGCCCACCAGCGCCGGGGTATTGGGCATGGTGCGCACGATGGGCAGATCCCCGCCCAACCAGGTCTCCAGCGACGCGGTACGGATACCCGCCGCCACCGATATCACCAGCGGCTTTCTCCGCTGCGCGGCCTGCGCCAGATCAGGGGCAACCTCTTTCAGGACTTGCGGCTTGACGGCAAGGATCACCACCTCGGCCTGCTCGATGGCCTTTTGATTCACTGTTACCGCATGTACCGCAAAGCGCTGCCGCAAGGCATCGCGCTGTTCCTCGTTGGGATCGGCAACCCAGATGTTCCCCGCGTCAAAGCCGTCGGCGATCAGACCGCCGATCAGGCTGCGCGCCATATTTCCTCCGCCGATGAAGGCGATGGTGCTGTTTTTTTTGACGGTCATATCTTTACCTTTCTTGATCCAAAAATCGCGCTGCCGATCCGCACCATCGTTGCGCCCTCGGCAATCGCCGCTTCCAAATCGCCGGACATGCCCATCGACAGGGTGTCGAGACCCAACCCGCGCACATTCAACATCTCCAGCGCCTCGCGCACGCGCCTGAACATCTGACGCTGCGCCTCGAAATTATCCGTCAACGGCGGAAGCGCCATCAAGCCGCGCAGTTTCAGGCGCGGCAGTACAGCCACGGCATCGGCCAGAATCGGCAGCCCTGCCATGCCGACACCCGCTTTTTGCGGCTCGTCGCCGATGTTGACCTGCAAGCAGACATGCAGCGGCGGCAACCCGGGGGGACGCTGATCGTTCAGCCGTTGCGCGATGCTCAGCCTGTCGATGCTATGGACCCAATCGAAACACCGGGCGATCTGTTTCGTCTTGTTGGATTGAATGGGGCCGATGAAATGCCACTCGATCCATCCACCAGCCAGAGCCTCGATTTTCGGCATGGCCTCTTGGACATAACTTTCACCAAAACACGTTTGCCCCGCATCCACAGCAGCGAGAATATCGGCCACCGGCCATGTCTTGCTCACCGCCAGCAGCGCCACCGAACCGGGCACGCGGCCATATTGACATTCCGCCGAAGCGATATGCGCGCGCACCGCATTCAGGCGCACCTGTATCGACTCCGCCGGCTGTGTATTCGTTCCCATTTCAAAAAACAACGCGATGTGCCGCTAATGTTTGCACCATCCTAAAAACCTCCGTTGGAGCCTACTGCGAATGCCTAATGCACCGAATCTGCGCGAGAAAATCGCAAAATCTGTCCTCACCGTAGCACATGGCTACGGCTGCGGAATATTTTGCGATTTTCTCGCCCATCTTCAGCACCTTAGTCATTCTCGCTACGGCTCCAACTGAGGTTTTTAGGATCATTCCTCTTCACTTGAAAATCACACGGGAGATCACACGATGGATGTCGCCGAATTACTCGCGTTCAGCGTCAAAAACAAAGCCTCCGACCTGCATCTGTCGGCCGGACTGCCGCCCATGATCCGCGTCGATGGCGACGTGCGGCGCATCAACGTGCCGCCACTCGACCACAAGACCGTGCAGGGCATGCTCTATGACATCATGAACGACCGGCAGCGCAAGGATTACGAAGAGTTTTTCGAAACCGACTTCTCCTTCGAGATTCCCGACCTGGCGCGCTTCCGCGTCAACGTATTTAACCACAACCGGGGCGCGGGCGGGGTGTTCCGCACCATTCCGTCGAACATTCTGTCGCTGGAAGATCTGGGCTGCCCGGCCGTTTTCAAGGAAATCGCCGATAACCCGCGCGGCCTGGTGCTGGTGACCGGCCCCACCGGCTCGGGTAAATCGACCACCCTGGCGGCGATGATCGATTACAAGAACAACAACGAATTCGGCCACATCCTGACCATTGAAGACCCGATCGAGTTCGTTCACACCAGCAAGAAATGCCTGGTCAACCAGCGTGAGGTGCATCGCGACACGCTGGGATTCAACGAATCGCTGCGTTCCGCGCTGCGTGAAGATCCCGACGTGATTCTGGTCGGCGAAATGCGCGATCCGGAAACCATCCGTCTAGCGCTCACCGCCGCCGAAACCGGTCACCTGGTGTTCGGCACCCTGCACACCAATTCTGCCGCCAAGACCATCGACCGTATCATCGACGTGTTCCCCGCAGCGGAAAAGGACATGGTGCGTTCCATGCTCTCCGAATCGCTGCGCGCGGTGATTTCACAGACCCTGCTGAAAAAGGTCGGTGGCGGCCGCGTCGCCGCCCACGAAATCATGATCGGTACCCCCGCGATCCGCAACCTGATCCGCGAAAACAAGATCCCGCAAATGTACTCCGCCATCCAGACCGGCCAGGCCATCGGCATGCAAACCCTCGATCAATGCCTGATCGAGCTGGTGCGCAAGGGCGTGGTCACCCGCCTCGACGCGCGGACGAAGGCGGCGAACAAGGAAGCGTTCAAGTAGGGTGATGGTTGTTAACCCGGCAATCAAATTCATCTGCTTTTCCAGCTTTTCTCCGAGGGGTAGGGTACGCCGCGCGCACCATCCGCGTGGTGCGTGAGGCGCACCCTACGAAATTGACGAGACCGATTCATAAGAACCCGCTCCCCCTCACCCCGCCACAAAAAGCCGCCTCCCGTCCACCTCCACACACCGGACAGCACATCCATAAAGCCGCTCCAGATTCGTCTCCGTCAACACCTCCGCCACCTCCCCACACAAGGTTTCCCCTTCGCCGAACAGCAACAGCACATGATCGCAATAACGTGCGGTGAGATTGAGATCATGGCCGATCATCAGTAATGCCCGCCCCTCGTCACGTGCCTGACTGGCGAGCAGATCGAGGATGGTGATCTGATGGCACAGGTCGAGATGGTTGGCGGGTTCGTCGAGCAGCATCAAACGCGGCTCTTGAACCAGCAGAGTGGCGATGGCGAGTCGCTGGCGTTCGCCACCGGAGAGCGTCGCCACCTGGCGATCCATCATCTCTTCCATGCCAACGGCGGCGAGGGCCTGCCACGCGCGCCGCCGGTCTTCCACGCCTTCCCACTGCCAAGCGATCAGATAAGGGTGGCGTCCGATCAATGCCGTTTCCAGCACCGTGCCAGGAAACGGATCTTCACTGTGCTGGAACAACACGCCGATGGACTGGGCGATGCGATGGCGCGGCAGCGTGTCGAGTATCACATCTTCAAGGAAAATCGCGCCCGCCAAGGGTGCACGCAGGCCGGCCAACGTATGCAGCAAGGTGGTCTTACCGATACCATTGCGCCCCAGCATCCCCCAGCACTGGCCACGTTCGATGGCAAGATCGAGATCGCGGCAGACGCGTTTGCCGGCAATAGCGACCTCCAGCCCTTGGGCTTGCAGCAGCGCCGTCACCGATGACTCCGGCTCAGCAGATAGAGAAACACCGGCACCCCGAGCAGCGCAGTAACGACACCCACCGGTAATTGCTGCGGAGCGGCGACGGTGCGCGCCAAGGTATCGGCGAGGGTAAGCAAGCTGCCGCCGAGCAGCGCACTGGCGGGAAGCAACAGACGCTGGTCGTTGCCGATGACCAACCGCAACAGGTGCGGCACTACCAGACCAACAAAGCCGACGCTGCCCGCCGTCGTCACCGCCACAGCAGTGAGCAGCGAGGCGATGAGATAAACCCCCACACGCAACGGTGCAACCGCCACGCCTAGCGCCCCGGCCTGTAGCTCGCCGCGTGCCAGAACGTTGAGATTGCGCGCCAGCGGCAGACTCAGCGCCAACCCCAGGACAAGGACCAGCAGACCCGGCCATGGGTCATCGGCATGGCTAAGATCGCCCATCAGCCAGAACAGCATGCCGCGCAATTGGGCATCGGGACTGAGGGAGAGAATCAGGCTGATCAGCGCGCCCCAGCCCGCCGCCACCACCACGCCGGTCAGTAGCAGACGGGTAGCGGTCCAACTGCCACGCCCGTGCGCCAGAGCGAATACCAGCAGCATCGAAAGTAGCGCGCCGCCGAAGGCGCTGCCGGTCAGCCAAATGCCGCCCGCGCCAAGCAGCATGGTCAACAGCGCCCCCACCGCCGCGCCGCCGGAAATTCCGAGGATGTAGGGATCGGCAAGCGGGTTGCGCAACAGCACCTGCATCAGTGCGCCAGCCAAGGCCAGCATACCGCCGGTGGCGAAAGCCGCCAGCGCGCGCGGCAAGCGCAGCTCCAGCACCAGGCTGCTACCCAAGCTCTCTTCACCGCCGCTCATGAAAGCCCACAGCTCGGACCAGGCGATAGTCACACTGCCAGCCGCCAGGGCGAAGATGAGACTCGCCACCGATAACAGCAGTAATCCCGCCAGCAGCCAGGGCGCGCGCATTAGCGCAGGCTGATGACTGGCCAGCCACGCAGCCGGGCGTGTTCGGCGAGGGTATCGTCGGGATCCACCGCCACCGGGTGGGTCGCCATTTCCAGCAGCGGCAAATCATTATGCGAATCGCTGTAAAACCAGCTCGACGCCAGATTCCAACCCTTCTGCCTGAGCCATTCCTCCAGTCGTACCACCTTACCCTCGCGGAAGCTCGGCGTACCTGCGACGTTGCCGGTGTAACGCCCGCCTTTCATCTCCGGTTCAGTGGCGATGAGATGCTCCACGCCCAGCGCCTTGGCGATCGGCGCGGTGACGAAGGAATTGGTGGCGGTGATGATCAGCAAAGTATGCCCCTGCACGCGATGACGCTCCAGCAACTCGCGCGCCGCAGGCAGCATGATCGGCTCGATCTTTTCCTTCATGAACAACTCGCGCCAGGCGTACAGCGTCTCCACCTTGTGCTCGGACAATGGACGCAGCGAAAAACGAAGAAACTCATGAATATCGAGCGTGCCGACCTTGTATTCCTCGTAATAACGCCGGTTTTCCCGCTCATAGCTTTCGCCGTCGACGATGCCCTGCTCCACCAGGAAACGTCCCCACAGGTAATCGCTGTCTCCTCCCAGCAAGGTGTTATCCAGATCGAAAATTGCCAGGTTCAAAATCAAATCCTCGGTGCATTACTTTTAAAAACAACGACCTGGAATTATACATAAAAAAGGCACGTCAACCGAATAAAGCATGGTATTGATCGCGCGAAAATTTGTGAATTTGGCATTTGCCTAAGGCACTCTATTTATGGAAGAATGTCGAATATGTAAGATTTGTTAAAAAGTCCAACCACGTGATTGACAGAGACGGTTACAGACCCAACGTCGGAATCATCCTGAGCAACGATACAGGCCGGGTGCTCTGGGCCCGCCGTATCGGTCAGGACGCGTGGCAATTCCCGCAGGGCGGCATCCGCGCGCATGAGTCCCCGGAAGAGGCCATGTACCGCGAGCTGCACGAAGAAATCGGCCTGTACGCCGCCAACATCGAAATCATCGGCCATACCCGCGATTGGCTGCGCTACCGGCTGCCGCCACGCCTGATTCGCCATGGCTGCAAACCATTGTGCATCGGCCAGAAGCAGATCTGGTACATGCTGCGCCTGATCGGCGACGAGAGCTGCGTCAGGCTCGACCTCAACGACAAACCCGAGTTCGATTGCTGGCGGTGGGTGCACTACTGGTACCCATTGCGCGAGATCGTACCCTTCAAGCGTCAGGTCTATCAACGCGCCCTGAGCGAGCTGGCGCCCCTGATCAACCAGCAGAAGAACCTGCGCCAGAGATCAATGCCGCAGAGCAATGCGCGACAAAGGATCGCGGGACAGCGAACCTGATCCCGCATGCTCAACTCACTGCGCCGCATCATCCAGGAAGTCAACACCGCCCAGAACCTGCCGCAAGCCCTTGCCATCATGGTCAAGCGCGTCAAGCAGGCAGTGGCGGTGGAAACCTGCTCGATCTTTCTCGCCGACCCCCACACCCGGCACTTCGTCCTGATGGCGAGCGACGGCCTCAACCCTGCCGCCGTCGGCGTGGCGCGCCTGGCACCGGGGGAAGGGCTGATCGGCGTGATCGCTGAAACCGCCGAACCGCTGAACCTCGACAACGCCCCCGATCATCCGCGCTACCGCTTCATCTCGGAAACCGGCGAAGAGCGCCTTCATGCTTTCCTCGGCGTGCCTATCATCCACCATCGCAAGGTGCTGGGCGTATTAGTCATCCGCCAGCGCGCGCGGCGGCGTTTCGACGAGGATGAGGTCGCCTTTCTGGTAACCGTCGCCGCCCAGCTTTCCGGGGCCATCGCTCACGCCGAAGCCAGCGGCGGCATCGATGGCCTGCATAGCTCCACCGGAGATGAAATCCGTTATATCGACGGCCTGCCCGGCGCGCCCGGCGTGGCGGTGGGCGCCGCAATGGTGGTCTACCCGCCGGCCGATCTGGACGCTGTGCCAGACCGCAAGGTCAACGCCGACAATATCGAAACCGAGGTCGCCACCTTCATGGCGGCGGTGATGGCGGTGCAAACCGACATCCAGGCCCTCAGCGAACGCCTGAATCCAGTGCTGCGCGCCGAGGACCGCGCCCTCTTCGACGCCTACCGCCTCATGCTGGGCAGCGACAGCCTGGTGGACAAAACCGTCGAACGCATCCGTCAGGGAAGCTGGGCCTCCGGGGCGTTGCGCGAAACGATCAACGAACACGCACGCATCTTCGACGAGATGGACGATCCTTACATCCGCGAACGCGCCGAAGACATCCGTGACCTGGGACGGCGCATCCTGGTCTGCCTGCAAAGCGGCAAGCGCAGCCAGCCGCCCTACCCCGACAGAACCATACTGGTCGGCGAAGAGATCACCGCCACCATGCTCGCCGAAGTGCCGCACGAAAAACTGGTAGGGGTAGTATCGGCGCGCGGCTCCAGCTCCTCGCATGTCGCCATCCTGGCGCGCGCGCTCGGTGTCCCGGCCGTGGTCGGTGCGGACGACCTGCCCGTGGCGCGGCTCGACGGCCAGGAGATGATCGTCGACGGGCATCTGGGCCGATTATTCATCCAACCCTCCGCCGGCCTGCGCGCCGAATTCGCCCGCCTGGAACGCGAAGAAGCGGAATTGACCGCGGGCCTCACGGAGTTACGCGACCAGCCTGCAACCACCACCGACGGGGCGCACATCCCGCTTTACGCCAATACCGGACTGCTGGCCGATATCGCCTCGTCACTCAACAGCGGCGCGGAGGGTATTGGCCTGTATCGCACCGAGATCCCGTTCATGGTCCGGCCGCGCTTTCCCAGCGAAGAGGAACAACGCCGCGTCTATCGCCAAGTGCTGGAATCCTACGCCCCGCGGCCGGTGACGCTGCGCACTCTGGACGTGGGCGGCGACAAGGAATTGCCCTACTTCCCGATTGAGGAAGACAACCCTTTCCTCGGCTGGCGCGGCATACGCATCACCCTCGACCACCCGGAAATCTTCCTCGTGCAACTGCGCGCCATGCTGCGCGCCAGCAGCGGTCTCGACAATTTGAATCTGCTGTTGCCGATGATCAGTAGCGTCACCGAGATCGACGATACCCTCGCTCTGCTGGAACGCGCCTGGCGTGACGTGGCCGAAAGCGGTGAAACCATCGCACGGCCGCGCATCGGCGTCATGGTGGAGGTGCCTTCCGCAGTATACCAGGCCGAGTCCTTGGCGCGGCGCGTCGACTTCCTCTCCATCGGCAGCAACGACCTCACCCAATACCTGCTGGCAGTGGACCGCAACAACGCCCGCGTCGCCAGTCTTTACGATTCGCTGCATCCCGCCGTACTCCATGCCGTGATGCAAGTGATCGAAGGCGCGCACCGCCAAAACAAACCCGTCAGCGTGTGCGGCGAAATGGCCGGCGACCCCGCCGCCGCACTACTGCTGGTCGGCATGGGCATCGACAGCCTGAGCATGAGTGCCTCCAGCCTGCCGCGCGTCAAATGGGTGATCCGCAACTTCAGCCGCGCCCAGACACGCGACATCCTCAACGACGCCCTCACCCTGGAACATCCCGCCACCATCCGCGCCCGCGTCAATGAGCGTCTGACGGAAGCGGGCCTGGGGGGGCTGGTGCGGGGCGGGAC
>SBBG01000174.1 GCA_005240065.1 Gammaproteobacteria bacterium
GCTGCCGCTTTCCGTCTCCAGCTTCTGAATTACCTGGGCGGTATGCTCCACTTCACGGGCGAGCGCGTCGATGGCATCGATGCTCTGCATCACGATCTGTCGGCCACTCCGCGCCGCCTCGTCGGCCTGGTGCGCGGCATTGGCCGCTTGCTCGGCATTACGAGCCACATCATGCACCGTGGTGGTCATTTCGTTCATGGCAGTGGCCACCTGGCCGGTCTCGATCTGTTGCTGGTTTATACCCTGATTGGTTTGCTCGGTGACCGTTGCCAGCTCTTCTGCGGCCGCCGCGAGCTGCGACGTGGAACCCGACACTTCTCCGATGGCATTCTTGAACTTGTCCGCCATGTGATTGAAGGACTTGGCCACCCGTCCCAGCTCATCAGTGCCGTAACTGTTGATCCGGGCATT
The DNA here is from genome assembly GCA_005240065.1 of Gammaproteobacteria bacterium. GTDB lineage: Bacteria > Pseudomonadota > Gammaproteobacteria > Ga007554 > SBBG01. The sequence continues at coordinate 412 of SBBG01000174.1, forward strand.
CAAATCGCCCTCCGCCAATCGCGCCGTGGCGCGTTCCATTTCCACAACGGCGCGGCCAATGCCGCGAATGATCATGACGGCAAGAAATACTGCGATAATTATGGATACGAATAGTATCGCCAGACTGATATTGCGCGCCTGGGTGTAATTGACCTGGGACGCATCGAATTTTTCTTTGGCGACATCAATCTGAATCTGATCCAGCCTGGTCAAATCATCACGGATAGCGGGCCAGATAGGCTCGATCACCTGATCCGCGATTCTTTTGGCGTCATCCATATGACCGGCACGTAACGCGGCGAGCATAGGTTGCATCCCTGTTTCCTGGTACTGACGGTAAGCCATCTCCCATTTTTCTGTCAGCGACTTCTCTTCCGGAGTGGATTCCGTCGCCTTGTACTTCTCCCAGTGCTCAAGGATCTTCGGTATATTCTTTTCTATCGTGGATACGCTGTCCTGTATCACCTCCGGTGCGGGATCCCACAGCGCCTTGTACACTCCAATCCGGTTGCTCATCACGAGGCGCGTCATCTCTGACAGATCGCTCAGCGCCACTGTCCGGTCGATATAGACCGTGCGCAAATTCTCGTTCGATGTATTGGTGGCGCTCAGCCCGGCCATGCCGATAACGATCATCAACACCGCCATGAACCCGACCAGAAGCGTTAACCGTGCCTTGATCGTCATTTTTTCCAGAAAGTTCATAAATCACCCCGTAAGGACAGCCTAAACCACCGGCTCGCCCTCGTGCCGGCGTCGTGTCTGAACTATCGGCACCCGGCGGGTGATCCTTGAGGCGAGCTCGACACATTTGTCATCTGCTCTTGATTTTCTCACTATATCGTTTCACAGTGGTTCATACCCGGAACGATCACGCCGCTTGCCGGTCAAACTTTACCGGACCGCTGCAAGAGGCATGATTCCGGCGCGGTGTCAAAAAAATGGTAACCACCGCTATATCATTTAAGAAGTGCTCGCTGGATATATTGCGGCCAGCGGTGCGCCGCTTAACGGCAGTATCAGCCGGATTGGATGAATATCCCGACGCGGCCGAACAAAGTTGGCCTGTGTTTTGCTTCATGACAGACAAGGGAATGGACCTCATGCCGAGCGCGTGAGGAGTGATCCGCGAGCCAGGCGATACATCGCAATGAGGTGATTGATATGAACATTTTCGACAACTACATATCCCGCTACGAGGAGAGCAAGCAGGAGGAGATGTCGCTCCAGGAGTATCTGGAGTTGTGCAAGAAGGATCCTTCCGCGTATGCCACGGCGGCGGAAAGAATGTTGCTGGCGATCGGGGAGCCGGAAGTGGTCGATACCCAATCGAACCCGCGCCTGAGCCGTATTTTTTCCAACAGGGTCATCAAGATCTACCCGGCGTTCCGGGAGTTTTACGGCATGGAGGAGACCATCGAGCAGATCGTTTCTTACTTCAGGCATGCCGCCCAGGGCCTGGAAGAGAAGAAACAGGTCGTTTATCTGCTGGGTCCGCCCGGCGGCGGCAAATCGTCGCTGGCCGAGAAACTCAAGGCGCTGATGGAGAACATGCCCTTCTACGCCATCAAGGGGTCGCCCGTCAATGAATCGCCGCTGGGTCTTTTTTCTCCGTCGGAAGATGGACGTATTCTCGAAGAGGATTACGGCATCCCGCGCCGCTATCTGCCCGGCATCATGTCGCCGTGGGCGGTAAAACGGCTGCATGAGTTCAATGGCGACATCACCAAATTCAAGGTAGTGAAGCTCTACCCGTCGATATTGCAGCAGATCGGCATCGCCAAGACCGAGCCGGGCGATGAAAACAATCAGGACATTTCTTCGCTGGTCGGCAAGATCGACATCCGCAAGCTTGAACAGTATTCTCAGGATGATCCCGATGCCTACAGTTATTCAGGCGGCCTGTGCCTGGCCAATCAAGGCTTGCTCGAATTCGTCGAAATGTTCAAGGCGCCGATCAAGGTGCTGCATCCGCTGCTCACTGCGACGCAGGAGGGTAATTACAAGGGTACCGAGGGTTTCGGCGCGATCCCTTTCAATGGCGTCATTCTGGCGCATTCCAACGAGTCAGAATGGCAGTCATTCCGCAACAACAAGAACAACGAGGCCTTCCTCGACCGCATCTACATCGTCAAGGTGCCGTATTGCCTGCGCGTGTCCGATGAAGTGAAGATCTATCAGAAACTGCTGCGCAACAGTTCGCTATCGCAGGCCCGTTGCTCGCCGGGAACGCTGGAAATGATGGCGCAGTTCGCGGTTCTGTCGCGCCTCAAGGAGCCGGAGAATTCCAATATCTATTCCAAGATGCGCGTCTACGACGGCGAAAATCTCAAGGATATCGACCCCAAGGCCAAGTCCTATCAGGAATACCGTGATTACGCCGGCCCCGACGAGGGGATGAGCGGGTTATCGACACGCTTCGCGTTCAAGATCCTGTCCAAGGTGTTCAATTACGACACCACGGAAGTGGCGGCCAACCCGGTGCACCTGATGTACATCGTCGAGCAGCAGATCGAGCAGGAGCAGTTCCCGCCTGAGGTGAAGGAAAAGTATCTGGCGCATCTCAAGGGCTATCTCGCACCGCGCTATGCCGAATTTATCGGCAAAGAGATTCAGACCGCGTATCTCGAATCGTATTCCGAATTCGGCCAGAACATCTTCGACCGTTACGTGACCTACGCCGATTACTGGATTCAGGACAACGAGTATCGTGACCCGGATACCGGCGAGATCTTCGACCGCGGCGCATTGAACGCCGAGCTGGAGAAAATCGAGAAGCCTGCGGGTATCAGCAACCCCAAGGACTTCCGCAACGAAATCGTCAACTTCACGCTGCGCGCCCGCGCCGCCAACGGCGGCCGGAATCCAACCTGGACCAGCTACGAGAAGTTGCGTGTGGTGATCGAGAAAAAGATGTTCTCCAACACCGAAGACCTGTTGCCGGTGATTTCCTTCAACGCCAAGTCTTCCGCCGAGGACAAGAAAAAGCACGAGGATTTCGTCGCCCGCATGGTACACAAGGGCTATACGCCAAAACAGGTGCGGCTGCTGTGCGAATGGCATCTGCGTACCCGCAAGTCGTCATGATGCAAGTGGAGGGCGCATATGAGCGCGCCCTCCACTTTTGAGAAGGAGCCGATCCGTGGCGCAATTCATAGACAGACGGCTTAATGGCAAGAATAAGAGCGCGGTCAATCGTCAGAAATTCATCCGGCGCTTCAAGAGCCAGATAAAAAAGGCGGTGACCGACGCCATGTCGGATCGTTCCATCACCGACCTCGAACGCGGCGAGAAGATCAACATTCCCGCGCGCGACATCTCCGAGCCGGTGTTCGGTCACGGCCCCGGCGGGCGCAGAGAAGGTGTGCATCCCGGCAACACCGACTTCATCAGCGGCGACCGCTTCTCGCGCCCGCCCGGCGGGGGTGGCGGCCGTGGCGGCAAGGCCAGCAATAGCGGCGAAGGCGAAGATGAATTCTCCTTCGAACTGTCGCGCGAGGAGTTTCTCGATCTGTTCTTCGAGGATCTGGAACTGCCCGACCTGGTGAAAACCCAGCTTGCCAAGCAGGTGCGGTTCAAGATGGTGCGCGCCGGCCACACCTCCAGCGGCGTGCCCGCCAATCTCAACGTGATCCGCTCGATGAAAAAATCCATCGGACGGCGTATCGCCACGCAGAGCCCTTACCGCCGCCGCTTGCGCGAAGCGGAGGAAGAGCTGGCGCGGCTGCTGTTGAGCGAGAGCGAGACCAGCCCGCGCGTGATCGCGCTGCGCGAGGAGATCGCCCGCCTCAAGGCCAGGATCGCGGCGATTCCGTTCATCGATACATTTGATCTGCGCTACAACAACCGCATCAAGCAGCCTCAGCCCACTACCCAGGCGGTGATGTTTTGCCTGATGGACGTGTCCGGCTCGATGGACGAGTCGAAGAAAGATATGGCCAAGCGTTTTTTCACCTTACTCTACCTGTTTCTTACCCGCAACTACGAGCGTGTCGAACTGGTGTTCATCCGCCATCACACCATCGCCAAGGAAGTGGATGAAGAAGAATTTTTCTATTCGCGCGAGACCGGCGGCACGGTGGTATCGAGCGCGCTGCAACTGATGTACGACATCATCAAGGAACGCTATTCCACCTCGGACTGGAATATCTATGGCGCGCAGGCCTCCGATGGCGACAACTGGACCGACGATTCGCCGGTCTGCCGCGACATCCTGATCAACGCCATCATGCCGTGCGTGCAGTATTACGCCTACGTCGAAATCACCGAAGAGAGCCATCAGGGCCTGTGGCGCGAGTACCTCACCGTGAAACGCGCGTGCCCGAGCTTCGCTATGCAGCACATCACGGGGCCGGCGGATATCTACCCGGTATTCCGCAAACTGTTTCAGAAGAAGGCGGCGTGACATGGCAAGACAAGTGTTGTCCGAAACCTCTGAATGGACTTTCGATCTGCTCAATGACTATCACCGCGAGATTGCCCGCGTCGCGGCGCATTACAAGCTCGACACCTATCCCAATCAGATCGAGGTCATCACCGCCGAACAGATGATGGATGCCTACTCCTATGTCGGCATGCCGGTCGGCTACACGCACTGGTCATTCGGCAAGCAATTTCTCTCCGTCGAGCAGCGCTACCGGCGCGGTCACATGGGGTTGGCTTACGAGATCGTCATCAACTCCAATCCCTGCATTGCCTATCTCATGGAAGAGAACACCATGATGATGCAGGCGCTGGTGATCGCTCACGCCTCCTACGGGCACAACTCCTTCTTCAAGGGCAACTATCTGTTCCGCACCTGGACCGACGCCGAATCGATCGTCGATTATTTGCTGTTCGCCAGAAACTACATCGCCGAATGCGAACAGCGCTATGGCGCCGACGAGGTCGAAGCGGTGCTCGATTCCTGCCATGCGTTGATGAGTTACGGTGTGGATCGCTACAAGCGCCCGGCGCGTCTGTCGCTGGAGGAAGAGCAAAAGCGGCGTGTGGAACGGGAAGAATATCTGCAATCACGCATCAACGATCTGTGGCGCACCTTGCCGATTTTGGGAAAAGGAATGGAAAAGCAGGCGGAGGAGCATTTTCCTGCCGAGCCTCAGGAGAATCTGCTTTATTTCATCGAAAAGAACGCGCCGCTGCTGGAGCCATGGCAACGCGAAATCGTGCGTATCGTCAGAAAAATGGCGCAATACTTCTACCCGCAGCGCCAGACTCAGGTGATGAACGAGGGCTGGGCGACCTTCTGGCACTATACCATCCTCAACCGCATGTATGAGGAAGGACTGCTCAGCGACGGCTTCATGATCGAGTTCCTGCAATCGCACACTAACGTGGTCTATCAGCCGCCCTATGACAGCAAATACTACAGCGGTATCAATCCCTATGCGCTGGGGTTCGCCATGATGAGCGACATTCGCCGCATCTGCGAACATCCTACCGAGGAAGACAAACAATGGTTTCCGGATCTCGCCGATAGCGATTGGGTCAAATCACTGGATTTCGCCATGCGCAATTTCAAGGACGAGAGCTTTGTCGCGCAGTATCTGTCACCCAAACTGATTCGCGATCTGAAGCTGTTTGCGGTGCTCGACGACGAGGCCGACAATCAACTGGAGATTTCGGCGATCCACGATGAGCGCGGTTATCAGTACATACGCCAGGCACTCGCCGAGCAATACAACCTCAGCACGCGCGAGCCCAATATCCAGATCTACAATGTCAACCGCCGCGGCGACCGTTCCCTGACACTGCGCCATCTCCAGAACAACCGGCGGCCGCTGAATGACGACGCCGATGAAGTGCTCAAACACCTTGCCAGGCTGTGGGGCTTCACGGTGCGCATGGAGACGGTGCATGAGGATGGCGAGGTGGAGATGACCCACGAATGCCGTAAGGGATGAGCAGAGCGCCGTCGTTCGGCGCTGACGTAGCGAATGTTGATGCGCGAACCATGATGTTGCGGGTGGTACGCCGCAAAAATAAAAGCCGGCACGAAGCCGGCTTTTAAGTGAAGCCGTTAAACGGCTTCTGCTGACAACCAACCGCTATTAGTGGCCGGCAGCAGGGGCAGGAGCAGCGCCTTCGGCAGGAGCAGCAGCACCATCAGCAGGAGCGGCGGCGCCTTCAGCAGGAGCGGCCGGAGCAGCTTCAGGAGCGGGAGCGGGAGCAGGCTCGGCAGCCGGAGCAGCAGCTTCGGGAGCGGGCGCAGGAGCTTCCGCGGTTTCTTCCTTCTTGCCGCAAGCGGTCAAGGAAAGGGCCAACAAAGAAGCGAGAAGAATTGGATATTTCATGTCGAGTTCCTATAATCCTGTCAATAACAAAACACTGGGTTCCACCATTCATCGATGCCCCAATGCTTTAGGCCACCGATTAAGGCGCACATTCTAGAGCTTTTTTGATCATTTTCCAATACTGCATCAAGTTTTTTTGCGATTGCCCGTTGTTTGACAAGTGTTTTACGGGCATGCCGAGCACCGCCGGGATATAATAATCGGCGTCCATCATCGCAGAGCCTGCCTGTGTTTATCCCTCTTGACAGCCATCTTTACGAACAGGAAGTAAGTATCCCCTGTGTCAGCACCTCGCTGACGATACCCGGTCCCGCCGGTGACCTGGAGGCCATCACGTCTTTTCCCGTTGAAGCGGGGGCCACGCGTGCCGCGGGAGTGATCTGCCATCCTCACCCCCTCTATGGCGGCGCTATGACCAACAAGGTGGTGCATTACATCTCCCGGGCTTTCAACGACCTGGGGGTGGGTACAGTGCGTTTCAACTTCCGCGGCGTGGGCGCAAGCGCGGGCAGCTATGGACACGGCGCGGGTGAGACGGAAGACCTGCTGGCGGTGCTGGAGTGGGTAGGGGAGCAATATCCCGGGCGGCCGGTATGGCTGGCGGGTTTTTCCTTCGGCGCCTATGTTGCGATCCGTGGCGCAAGGCACAGTGCCGTGGCGCGCCTGGTCACGGTGGCGCCGCCCGTCAATCTGTTCGACTTAAACAGCACGCCTGAGCCGGAGTGTCCCTGGTTGCTGATTCAGGGCGAAGAGGATGAGATCGTGCCGAGCGCCAACGTGATCGGATGGGCGAGAAATCTGCCGCATCCACCGCGCATTATCCGCATGAAGGGGTGCGGCCACTTCTTTCATGGCCGCCTCAACGATCTGCGCGCCGTGCTGATGGGGGTGCTCGCCCCCCCTGAGAAAGGAGTCACGCGGAGCGGCGGCACCAAGGTTGCTTGAATTGCCCTCAAACCGCCATCTGCCTGGCCATCGCATCCAGCCCTTCGCAATCTGCCAGCACCCGGTTCATCACCATCACGATCCGCACCTCATCGAGCTGTAACGCCTCCAGGATGGCGGAGGGCAGGGCGTGGCCTTCGCCGTCGCCGATGCCGTGGGTCTTGAGCATGCGGTCGGTGACCAACGCCAGATTGGCATAAGTGGCATGGGGTCCGACATAACCTTCGTTGTGGTGTTCGCGCACTGCGACGGCGATTTCATCGGGCAGCCGCCATGCTTCGGCGAGCCAGGCGCCCAATTGCGAATGATCCACTCCCAGCGCCTCCATTTCCAGCTCGCGGATGGGCGTGCCGGGATTATTCGTGGCCAGATTATTGATTGCGAGAAATTCCTGTTTCAACAAGTGCCCCATCAGCAGGTGACCGATGTTGTGCAGTAGCCCGGCGAGATAGCATAGACCGGCGCGCGGGCGGATCGGTTCGGGCATGGCTTTGCCCAGCGCCTGCATCAGGGCGGCGCTGTAGGTGGCATGGCGCCAGAAGGCGTTCAGGCCGAGCGGGCCGTGCTGCGGGATTTTGAACGGTTTCGCCGTGGCCAGCCCCAGCGCGAGATTCATCACCATGTCATAGCCCAGCACCCGGGCGATGGCTGTTCGCACCGAATCCACCTGACCCTTGTAGCCGAAGAAGGGCGAGTTGGCGTAGCGCATCACCTGGGCGGCCAACGCCGGGTCCATGTCGATTACCTTGGCAAGATCATCCGCGCCGGTATTGGGATTGGCGCTGAGCTGGATGATGCGCACCGCCATATCCGGCAAAGCGGGCAAGGAGCCGGTGCGCGCGATGGTTTGTTTGATGGCTTCGAGCCGGTCGCCTTTTTCCTGAGGAGATTCGTCCGGCGTCACGGATCCGGTTTCCGCCACCAGCCGGGCAAAACTGCCGCCCAGCCAGGCGTTGCGTTGCATGATGTGAAAACTTTTGCTGTTGACCTGGATCAAGTGCGCGGGATTGCCAGCGGAAAAATAGATGTTGCCGGACTGGATGAGACTGTCGTCGATGATGGCACGCACGCCGTAAGCTTCGCCTAAGGGCGGGATGAAGCCCGGCTTGCAGTCACGGAAGGTCGCGGTGATCTGCATGTCCAGCGCCGGTTCCAGTTTGCGGTGCAGGAGTTTGCAGATGGCATCGATATCCAGGTCGTGGGTGACCGGCATGACGGCGATGACGATGCCGATCTTGTCTTTCAGCGGTATGGCTTGGGCGAGCGAGCCGGACGGAACGCCCGCCGCGACCGCTGCCTGTGTCAGCGAACTCACGGAGGGCGGCAGGTCCAGCACGGTGTAGGCAATGCGGTTGTTGTCGAGGTACTGCTTTACCGTATAGGCGATAGCCATCTGGGTGTCTCGTAATGATTATGTCTCTGTGGCGCAGACCTGAGCATAATCGGTATAACCGGCGATATCCGCTTCGTCGCCACACCAGCGGCAGCCGGGATTGCGCTTGACCTTGAATTCATTGAAACGCCCGCCCAGCGCGTCGTAGTAGAGCATTCGTCCCACCAGCGGTTCGCCGGCGCCGAGCAGGATCTTGAGCGCCTCGGCAGCCTGTAACACGCCGATCACGCCGGGCATCACGCCCAGCACGCCGATCTCGGAGCAGGAGGGCGCCATTTCGGGTGGCGGTGGTTCCGGAAACATGCAGCGGTAGCAGCCGCCGCGATGTTTTTCATAGCCCGGCCAGAACACCGTGATCTGCCCTTCGAAGCGGTAGACCGCGGCATGCACGTTGGGAATACCGAGTTTCACGCAGGCGTCGTTGATCAGGTAGCGAGTGGGCAGATTGTCCGTGCCGTCCACCACCACATCGTAGCCGGAGAGGATTTCTTCCACGTTGTGGCCGCTGAGGTGGGTTTGGTGGCCCACCACTTTGACCTTGGGATTGAGCGCTTCCAGGGTTTCACGCGCCGATTCGACCTTGGGCATGTCGATGCGCGCCTCGGTGTGCAACACTTGGCGTTGCAGATTGCTGCGGTCCACCACATCGTGATCGACGATGCCGAGTGTGCCGACCCCGGCCGCCGCCAGGTATAACGCGGCGGGCGAGCCCAGGCCGCCGGCGCCGATCAGCAGCACCTTGCTGTCCATCAACTTGAGCTGGCCTGCCTCGCCGACCTCGGGCAGCAGCAGGTGGCGCGAGTAGCGCTCGCGGGCGTCGGCATCAAGCGTGCGCGGTGTTTCGAAGGGCAGGCCGTTGTTCTTCCAGCGATTGAAACCGCCGGCCACCGAGCGCACGTCACCATATCCCATGCGCTTGAGCGTTTCCGCGGCGAACAGCGAACGCACGCCGCCGGCGCATATCACTAGTATCGTTCGGGACGTATCGGGCACAGCGTCCTCGACGCGCAATTCCAGGAAACCGCGCCCCAGGCGCAGCGCGCCCTTGGGGCTGCCCTGCGCGATTTCGTCGGCCTCACGCACATCGATCAGCACGGCGCCCTTGCTTTGTAACGCCAGCGCTTCTTCGGGCGTGATTTCGGCAATGGCGCCTTTCAGCTCGGCCAGGCGGCGGTCTTTGGCTTTCATGCAAGTGTTCTCCTTGGCGATAGATGCCGGGGCATTCCGCTCTATGATCGGACTCTTCCAGCATCCCGATAGTCTATCAAACTCTGTGAACGCATTCTGCGCAATGGATCACTTCCAGTCCGGCTACATCGTGTAGAGCGTGAGCAGTATTTCCACGACGATCAGGATGACGATGTACCATTCCACGCGCAGGCTGCGCTTGTGTTGCAACAGGTCGAGCAGCGTCTCCGCGGTGCGCGAGATCAGCTCCAGCTTGCGCTCCAGCGCGAGATGCCGCTCGCGCAATTCGTACTCGTCTTGCAGTCGCAAATACAGGCGCTCCAGATCCGGGCGATCCCAGAGTATTTCCGGTTTTTCGCTCACCTCTACCCGCCCCACCATCTTGTGCTGGATGAGCAGCGTGCCGCCGATGTGACGCAACAGTTCCTTTCCCCGATAGCCTCCCCGGCCTTCGCGCTGCAAGCCGGCGGCCAGCGGCTCGATGCGGTCGAAGACATTGGCGATGCTGGCCTCGTAATAGGCGAGCACCACGCTCTTGGCCAGGATGTCCGCCACGATCTGCAACCGCTCGACGCCGAACTCGTGGAGCAGGACCATACCGCCTTCCACGCGTTCTTCACGCTGTGAATTGGCGGTCAAGCCGATTTCTTCCGTTTCCGGCCGATCGAGCGGTTCGCTGACCAATGGGCGCAAATGGGCCAGAAACGACGCCTCTTCCACGGCATCGAGATCGAACAGCACTACCACGCCGTAACGGAACAGCACCGCGCAACCTTGTGTGCCGGCGCTCACCACCAGCGGAGCCAGCGCCAGGCGCTGGGCCGTTTCCAGGGCACGCAGGTCGATGCGCTCGCCGACGAACAAGGCGCGCGCCCTGATCGCCGTTTTGCCTGCGAATAGCCCGGTCTCTTCCATTCAGCGCGCGTCCTTGGCACAGCGGAAACCCAGGTCGGCGAACGCCGAATGCGGCGGCAGGTGAACCCGGTAGGCTCCACGGTAAAAATGGCTGATGACATAGTGGCCCACGCCGCCCCAGCCACCTCCCCGGACAACCTTGTCTTTTTCGCCGAAGGCCGGGTCTTGATGGCGCGAACCGGGGTAGGACTGATACCAGTCCTCCACCCACTCCATGACGTTGCCCGCCATGTCATGAACGCCGTAGGGCGATTTTCCGGCAGGATAAGACCCTGCGGGAGCCACCCCTTCTGGCCAGATATCGGCACTTCCGGCATTAAGTTTAGCAGGGTCCCAGTCGTTTCCCCATGGAAACTCCAGGCCGTTCGGGCCGCGCGCGGCCTTTTCCCATTCGGCCTCGGTGGGCAGACGCTTGCCGACCCAGGCGCAATAGGCGCGGGCGTTCTGCCACGTTACCCCGGTGACCGGAAGATTGTCGAACGCCTTTTGCCGTTTTTCGATTGCCGCGATCAGCGCTTCCTTGCTGGCGGTACGCGTGTCCATGTCCAGCCGCATTTTTTCAGCGGCGAACTGCCTCAGCTTGTCGATATCCGCCGGTTCGAGTATCGCGCGCGTCAGCAGGTAGCCGTTGTTTTCCCATTGTCCCGGCAGCCAGTAATTGGCCTTGATGACGAACGTGCGGTATTGGGCATTGGTGACCTCGAATTTGTCGATCAGAAACGCCGGCAGATGCACATTGTGCTGGGGTTGTTCGTCGCGATACCAAGGCTTGTTCATGCCGAATTCCTGGGCCTTGTTGGCGCTGTCGGTCTTGTTGCTGCCCATGACGAATTGGCCGGCGGGGATGAGCACCATGTCTTTGTCGGCCGTCGTGGCGGACGATGGCGGGCTCAGGATCAGTAAGAGCGCGGCGAGCAGATGCGAAGAAACAGAACGGACGGGGGAAAGTGCTTTCGTGAGGAAAAGAGCGTATTTTTTCAGCATTGTGCCGGTTCCGGCTGGGTTTTTATCGGGGGAGGCTGCATATTAGCATATAACCCGCCGCAAAAAGACCGGGTGTTCCGTTCATTCCTGGGAGGCTTGAGATCATGTCCAGAGTTAGACTGCATGCAACGCCTTTTGTACCGGGGCGGGCGCGGGGGGTGATTCGGCACGGCATGACAGGCGCGCGGCCAGATAGCCTGTTGGTGCTGGCGCAAGAGGAGCTCCGGCCTTTTGTCGTGCCACCTGCCGGTATTGTGGTGGTTGACGGCGCGCCGCTATCGCATCCCATGATTCGTCTGTTGGGCAGGGGTATTCCGACGGTGATGATGACCGCTGCCCAGGCGGCGGACCTTCCGCCAGGGATGGAGGCGGTGCTTGACGGGACCGCTGGGCTCATTACAGATGTAACAGTGGAAGAGACCGCCCCATCGGCCTTATTAGCAACACCTCTGCGGAGTGGAGAGTTGGTGACCGCGGACGGTTCCGCCGTGGATCTGCGTGCCAGCGTGGCGGATGCGGCAGGAGCGGCGGTGGCACTGGCCAATGGCGCGACCGCCGTCGGCTCGTTACGTTCCGAGTTTCTCGTGCCGCCGGCGGGCAAGATACCCGATGCGGTGTTCTATGAGCAGGCGTTGCGCGCCGTGTGCGAGATTATGCGTCCCTTGCCGGTGACGGTGCGGCTGCCGGATTTTTCGACGGACAAACTCCCGCCCTGGCTGGAACCCATCCCCGGCATGGCAAGTGCGCTCGGATTGCGCGGGGCGCGCATCTATGGCATCGAGCCGGTCCGCGGTGTGTTCCGCGCCATCGTCCAGGCGGCAGCGAGGCTTGCCCCTGAATATGACTTGGCGCTGCTGATACCCTATGTCACGCGGCTGGAAGAGTTCCGGCGGCTGCGTCACGAGATCGAAGGACTGTTGCCTGTTCCTCTCGCTGTGGGCAGCATGATCGAGACCCCCGCCGCGGCGTTGGCGATCAGCGATTTTCTGAGCGCGGCCGATTTCATCACCCTGGGCTGCAACGATCTCATGCAGGGCCTGTTCGCCGCCGATCGTGATCTCGCCGAACTGGGCGCATTGCTCGACCCCTATGCCCCGGTGCTGTTTCGCTTTCTCAAACGGCTCGCCGAGGAGGCCTGTGACGAGATGGATCGTGTCCAGGTGAGTGGCCTGCTGCCCCAGGTGCCGGGCGTCCTTCCCCTGCTGCTGGGGATGGGCTATCGCGCATTCTCCGTGGAGCCCGTCATGATCCCCTATCTGGCACGTACCGTGACCACGACCGACGCAGTGGCCGCCGAGGCGCTGATGATCGCCGTTTGCGCGGCTGCCGATGCCGATAGTGTGCGTGAATTGCTCGGCCTGCCGCCCGCCGGGGTTGGGCGATAGGAGGGCCGCGCGTGACGGGTTGTCATTGCCCCGCGCCCGGCTTCTGGACGACGCTCAGCGTGGCGATGCTGCCAAGCTGAGCACGTATTTCATTGATGCTGGGACGGCGGGCGCGGTAAGCGGCATCGAATTTGCCGCCGCAGATCATTCGCCGAACGTTGGGCTGGCGCGGCGAGTCGAGCCACAGATACCACACCAGCAACACATCGCGCGAACCCGGCCGGGCGCCAAAGCTGACACCCGTCCCGGCTTTCAGGAACGCATTGCCGGACGCTATATGCTGCTCTCCCATCTGTGTCTTGCGCACCACGAACTCATCGGCCTTGATCGTCTGCGCTACCGGCAGTACATCATTCACTTCAAACTGGCAATACGGATCGAACGGGCTGGGGGCCTTCACGACCTGCCCATGCTGCATATAGGCGCGCACCGAATTCGGCGGGACTTGGAGATCTTGATGCAGAATGATCTTTGATCCGGCCGGCACCGGATAGAAGGATAAGCTCTCGTCTTGCGGAGCAAGGTTGGCGCAGGCGCTCAAGCCCGCCATGGCCATCACCAGAAGGTTCTGACGGACCCATGAGAGATTCATTGCGGCTTGTTTCCTCCATTCGCCAGATCGGCAAAGGCATGATACAACCCCTCGCCGACGCGTGCCAGACGGACATAATCGACCTTGTCGGGGGTGTCCCGTGCGGTGTGATAGTGAGGGTAGCGGTAAAAGGCTGTGTCGGTGACCATGAAGGCGCGATAGCCCGCGCGCCAGAAGGAGAGGTGGTCGCTCCACGCTATACCGGGAATGAAGCCGAAAGTGGCGGTGTGTTCCAGCGGGAAGTCGCTGTGGGCGCGGAAAGCGGCTGCGGCCTGGCGCATGATGCGGCGCGAGCGCAGGTTGGAGACGAAGGCGATGAAATTGCCGCGGCTGGGATGAAAATAGCGGAACAACGGCGGGTAATGCTGACTGCCAGGCGTATCGCTGTAATAGCCCAGCATTTCCAGGGAGACCATGAGGCGGATGTCGTCATTCTGGGCGCGGGCCGCCTTGGCGTAGATCATGCTTCCCATCTTGCCCCAAAAGAAGAACGGCGGTTCCTCGTTGACGAAGGCCACGAAACGCACCGTGATGGCCGGTTCGACGGCCGCGAACAGGCGCGAAATTTCCAGTAGCACCGCCACGCCACTGGCATTGTCGTTGGCGCCCGGGCTGCCGGCCACCGAATCGTAGTGGGCGCCGACCAGGATTATTTCTTCAGGCCGCACGACGCCGCGCCGCGCCACCTCCAGGTTGGCGCTCACGACACCGCGCGCCTTGTAGACCTGCGGCGCCACTTGATAGCCCTGTGCCTGCCACTGCGCCGTGATGTAATCTGCGGCGGCGGTTAGCGCCTCGGGACGGAATACATTGCGCTCGCCGATCTCACTCGCCAGCGTCTGCACATGTCTGGCCAGGGAATCCGGCGCGATCACTCTTCCTCGATCCCCTTGGGCAAATACTCCCGGATCGATTGCGACTGCGCGTACTGTTCCATCGATGCCTGCCATTCTTCGAGCGGTTCGACTTCGCGCAGATCCATCCCCGTCCAGGCTTCCATATCAAGCGTGTCGATATTGCCGGTGACGTATTGTACGTCGATGGCGCCCTTTGCCTTGTCGAAGGCAAGTACCGTAAACACCCGGCCTTCGTCGTTTTCATACCAGGATCCCACGGTGGGTTGCAGTTCCTCTTTTGACATGTGATGCCTCCTCTTGAATGAATCCACGCTTCCTTGTCGAAGCTCAGAACACCTTTTGCTCGCCGGCCAGCAGATCCCGCCACAGCGTGTTTATGGCGGACAAATGAGCTTGTGCGATCTCCGCGATATACGTCCGTACCTCGCCCAGCGCGCAACCTTCCTTCATGCGCACATGCAGGTCTGCGATCTGGGGCTCCTGGATCGGCCGGCCGATGTGGAGGATAAAACCGAAATGATCGAGATAGAAACGCGATAGGGCCACGCTGAACTGCTCGGCCAGGGCATCGCATAGCGTGTCGGGATGACCCAAACC
>SBBG01000032.1 GCA_005240065.1 Gammaproteobacteria bacterium
GTTGACGCCAAACGGCGAAACCCACGGCCGCCCATGCCGGCCGCGCCCGGCGCGTTGTCTTTCCGCCAGGCACGCCTGCCCGGACACCGCACCCAGTCTCCCTTTCTGCATCAGGTGACGGTTGGTGGAGTCGATGTCGTGATGAATTTCGAGGCTGGGTACCAGCATGCGGGCATCCTCGTTCATGTGGCCAAGGATGGTATCGCTATCGAGCAATTCCAGGGGGTCGGGCAAGCGATAGCCCTTGCCCGGCACGCTGTGCAGTTCGATACCCCACTCGGCGAGGGATTGCAGGTGTTTCCAGATTGCGCTGCGGCTCAGGTTCAGCGCTTTGCCCATCACCGCACCGGAATGAAAGCGGCCATCGGCGAGGATGCGAAGAAGTTGGTGGTGTGGCTGCATGCGGGAGATTTTACAACAGCAGGTGTGTCTCTCGCACTACCGGCATGGTTATAATGGTGATGTAACCGCACCTTGCCAGACTATTTCATCTTGCCTTCCAGCGCCCGGATATCTTTGACTTCTTCCGCGGAGTAGATTTCTTCCAGCGCCATCGACGAACCTCTATGCGGCATCAGCAGTAACTCGGCCATATCCCGGATGTTTTTTTCCGCGAGGTTTGCGTTGCCCGCGGCCAGTTTGTCGAGCGTTGCGGCATAGCTGTAACCGGCTTGCGCGAACACCATGTCGACAAATTTTTTCCGTTTTTCGGGCGGCAGGTTGGCGGGAGGCATGCCCAGATGTTCCTGCTCCTCCACTGCGCGGTAGGCCGTGGCGAGCTTTTGTAGTGCGGTCTCGTCGCCAAGGGGGGCGGCGGTCATTGGGCGTTGACCTTCACAGGCGGAGATGCCGGCGGCGAGGAGCGCGGCGAGCGCGCATCGGCTGAGTTTTTCAAGTGATACCATTTACAATTGTCCTCCTTTCTCGCGCCTCGCCTGATTGAGAAGATTCGCGGCGTCGGTCTGGTCTTCCTTCATCGCCAGCATCAGCGCCGTCATGCCTTCCCGGTTTTTGATGTCGATGTCGGCGCCCTTGGCGAGCAGCAGTTTGACGACCTCGGTGTGTCCGCCGTAGGCCGCCCAGTGCAGCGCGGCGCCGCCGCTGTTTTCCTGGGCGTTGATGTTCGCCCCGCGATTGAGCAGCGCAGCGACGATGTCTTTGTGCCCCTTTTGCGCCGCGCGTATCAGCGGTGTCCAGCCCATATTGTCCTTGATGTCCACTTGGGCGCCATGGGCGAGCAGCAGATCGGTGATTTCTTTGTTACCCAGCCGCGCCGCGTGCATCAGCGCGGTCCAGTCATAACGGTTTTTCGCGTTGGCATCGGCACCCTGGTCCAGCATCTGTTTGACGGCGGCCGTGTCGCCATCGATGATTTTTTGCATCAGGGGCGTATTCTCGTCGCCACCGGCCAGGAAAAGAACGGCCAGTGCGGCGACCATGAGCGTGACAATGGCAAGAATTCTGCGGCGGACCATGGATTTTTTGGATGGGGTGATCGTTCGGAAGTTCAAAGCGCCTCTATTCTAGCAGATGGGATGGACGAATATTTTCGCTTGTGAAAAAATCCTGCTTTTCTCCCCCTCAAGAGAGCGATATGCGAAATTTCACCTGTCCGCGCTGCAACGAGCGCACCATCTCTCCCAGCGACAAGTTCCGTGCCGGCTGGTGGCAATCCGTCCATTGCGGTCATTGCGGCGCCCGGCTGTCGGCGCTGCCGCTGGCGGTCATGCTGGTGCATTTCATATATGTCTGGATCGCGGCATGGATTGCGGGTATTTATGTATATCAGATCGACCCGGTCTATTATGCCGCCGCCATTGCGACGTGGGTGGTGATCGAATCCATCAATGTCATGCTCATGCCCTTGGTGATATTGAAAGCACTCCCGCAGAAGTAGCGGCAGGTTTGGGCTGAATCTACTTCTCCGCCAAAAGAGTGTCGATCATTCCCATTGCTTGCGACAGATAGCTCCCGCCGAACAGGTTGAGGTGGTTGAGCACATGGTAGAGATTGTAAAGATTTTTGCGGACCAGGTGACCACTGTCCAGCGGCCAGGCTTCGTTGTAGGCCTGATAAAACCTTGCGGTGAATCCGCCGAACAACTCGGTCATCGCCAGGTCTGTTTCGCGGTCGCCATAGTAGATTGCGGGGTCGAAGATGACGGGGTTGCCGTTGGTGTCGACGCCGTAATTGCCCGACCACAGATCGCCATGCAGCAAGGAAGGGGCGGGTGTATGGCCGGCGAAAAACGTGTTCATGGCGGCCAGCAATCGTTCGCCCTTGTGTTGCAGCGTGCCGTGATAGCCATTGCGGGCGGCCAGTTCGAACTGTAAGCCGAGGCGGTGTTCGCGCCAGAAGGTGAGCCAGTCGTGATTTGGAATATTGATTTGAGGCGTGCTGCCGATGGTGTTGTCGATGCGCCAGCCGTGGCACGGCGCGGTGACGCGGTGCATAGCGGCGAGCTGTTGTCCCAGCCGTTCCTGGGTGGCGTTGTCGTTACGCCCGCGCAGGTCGAGGTATGTCAGGACGAGGTAGGCGGTATCGCCAACGGTGCCATGGCAGACTGGTTCGGGCGTAAGGAGGGTGTTGGTCTGGGCGATCTCGCGCAATCCTGCTGCTTCGGCCTCGAACATGGTGGCCAGTATTGCGTCATTGAGCTTGATGAAATATTTTCGACCGTGGCCATCTTCGATTATATGGGCGGAGTTGATGCAGCCACCAGCGGCGGGCAGACGCGTGCGCAATTCGAAGGGTGAATACGTCGCTGTCGAGATGTGTTCGCAGATTTGGGGCCACATGCCGGCATTTTAGCAAGGAACCATTGATTTATTCAGAGGTTCCGCAGTTAGGGTGCGCCGTGCGCGCCACATGGTATTGCTTATGCTGGGCAATATTGTGGCACGTGGGACGCACCCTGCAGATGAATTACGCCGATGCGCGCATCTGGCTGGTCATGACCGATGCCTTGATGTCGATGGCGTTGAGCAAGGTTTTGAAGGAGGCGATGAATGCATCCACGCCTTCGTCTTCCAGTTGCTGAGTGATGGCATCCAGGTCGATGCCGAGCTGGCCGAGTAGTTCGATATCCCGGCGCGCCTCGTTCCAGCCGTTTTTCAGTGTCGCTTGAGCCTTGCCATGATCCTTGAATGCCTTGTAGGTGGCGGGAGGAATGGTGTTCACAGTGTCGGCGCCGATCAGGTTCTCGATATACATCACATCGCTGTAAGCGGGGTTCTTCACGCCGGTGCTGGCCCAGAGCAGCCGCTGTGCATGGGCGCCGGCGGCGCGCAGTTTGACAAAGCGCGGCGAACTGAACAGTCTTTCGTATGCCTGATAGGCCATTTTGGCGTTGGCGATGGCGATCTTGCCCTGCAAGCCCTGGAGTTGGGCGTGCTGTTCGGCGGGGGCGGTCTTCAGTTTTTCATCGAGCAGTTTGTCGACCAGGGCATCGACGCGACTGACGAAGAAGCTGGCGACGGAGGCGATGCCGCTGAGCGGTTTGCCTTTTTTGTAGGCGGTCTCCAATCCGGAGATATAAGCTTCTACGACCTCCTCGTAGCGTTTCACCGAGAACAACAGCGTGACGTTGACGTTGATGCCTTCGGCGATCAGCGCGGTGACGGCGGGCAGGCCCTCTTTCGTCGCCGGTACCTTGATCATGAGATTGGGGCGATTGACGCGCTCGGCCAGACGCAACGCCTCGGTGACGGTGGTGGCGGTATCGTGGGCGAGGTCGGGCGAGACTTCCAAGCTGATCATTCCGTCGCAACCGCCGGTCTTGTCGTAGACGGGGCGCAGCAGATCGGCGGCCTGTTGAATGTCTTCGATGGCCAGGTGGTAGAACAGCTCGCGGCTGCTTTGCGCGGGATTTCTGGCGAGCAGGTCAGCCAGCGCATCGTCATAGTCATTGCTGCCGTTGATGGCCTTCTCGAAAATGGTCGGGTTGGAAGTCACCCCTTTCAGGCCATCCTCACGGATCATCCGCTCCAGCTCGCCCGAGCGCAGCATGGCGCGCTGAATATTGTCATACCAAGGGCTTTGCCCGAAATTTTGTAACTCCAGCAGTGGGTTCATTGAGGTTTCTCCTGACGTTCTTTGGGTGGGGTGATTTTCCCTTATGGCACCTCTAAAAATCCGCTGAAGCCGCGATGGCTACGTTGGAAATGCGCTCAAAATGCTCATGTACTCCGTGTACGCTCCGCTTTTGAGCGCATTTCCGCCTTGCCCTCGCGCCCTGATCGAATTTTTAGAGGTACCCTTATCACCATGTATCGGCCGCCGTTCGGCGTTTTTGAATGTCTTTCAGACGTGTATTTTCCCGGAAAGTTTCGCGTCACGAGATTGACGTTCCAATGACGTAGAAATCTATGCAATAGGAGTGCCACAGTATGTCATGATGCGCGCCGTTAAAGTCCCTACTTTATTTGCCGCTATTCTGTGATGTACGTCAAGGTAGTTTGCCTGTTGCTGTGAAACACTGAGCCTGCAGATGACTCCCGGTGTTCTTCTGGATGGTGCGATATGATGTGGGTACGCAAGCATTACTTGATGGTTTTGACGATGCTGATCGCCATTGGCGTTTTTTGCCCGTTCTGCGCCATGGCCGATGACATACTCGGCCTTGCTCCCGCCAAGCCCGTGATCGGTTCAGTGGATTGTACAAAAATCCGCGAAGAAGTGCCCGCCTGCCCGCATGTGCCGCTAACGGCGCATCAGCGCGAAACGCTCCCGGCGTCAAACGTCAATCCATGGATGGTGGCGCGGCTGATCGTCAAGAGATTTTTCGGGCTTCCCGAAAATCAGGCGTCTACCGGTGCTGCTGCTTATTCCCCGGTATATAGCCCTTATCAATTCGTTCCACAGCCCTTCAGCGTCCAGCGCGGTTTTGATGTCAAGATGACCTTGGCCTATCCCGGTGTCAGCATGAATGTCGACATGGATGATCTGAATACCAACTGGGCGCTTTTGGGTGGTGCGGTCCGGCCCTTTAATAACAACCATCCCTATGCGGTGATGAGGTTCAGCTACCGCTGGTGAGGGCGCTTCTATAAAATGCGCTTTTTTCTGTCGGGCTCGCGGGCGTGGCGGATGCTCAGACGTTCGAGCGCGATGTCCACCCTGCCCCAAAACCATTCAAGCACACGCCGGTACCAGGGGCGCATGCGCCATTCCGCGACATGGTATTCCCGGCTTGCCGCAAAATCGGTCATGAACATGGTCCGCACTTCAGTGGCGAATCCGGCGTCGTCCACCTCCTGATTGGCCTCCAGGTTCCAGTGGAAATTCCAGCGGTCCAGATTGCTCGAACCGATGGCGCTCCAGTCGTCGCACAGTAGCACCTTGGCGTGGGTGAAACGCGGCTGGTATTCGAAGATTCTCACTCTGTGACGCAGTAACCCGTAATAAAATCGCCGCCCGGCGTGGCGTATCGCTGGATGGTCGGTGTGCGGACCCGGCAGCAGCAGACGCACGTCCACACCGCGCCGTGCGGCGGTGCCCAAGGCGCGGCGGATTTTCCAGGAGGGCACGAAATAGGCGGTGGCTATCCAGATCGTCTTCCTGGCATGACGGATGCGCTGGAGGAGGGAGCGCTTGATCTCGGTGCGGGCGGCGCCGTGGGCGAGGGTGACACGGCCGCGCTGGATGCCCGCTGTTTCTTCTTCTTTGGCGGCGGGTAAAGGCTGATCACTGCGATGCCGCCAGTTTTCCTCGAACAGTATCCGCCAGTCCGCGACATTGGGTCCGCAGATCTCTATCATGGTTTCACGCCAGTGCTGGCCGGGGTTCTGCGCGGGATCGAATTCGTCGGTGATCCCCGCGCCGCCGGTGAAGGCGACGTGGTCATCTGTCAGCAGCAGTTTGCGGTGATCGCGGAACAGGTTGTGGTGCAATCCGTGGTAGCGCAGCGGATTGTAATAGCCGACACGAATATCGTTTTCCTCCAGCCTCTGCCGGTCCTCTTTGAGCAGTTTTTTCGCGCCGTAATCATCGAGCAGCAGGTATACTTCCACGCCCCGCATTCTGGCGGCAATGAGTCTATCGATGAAACGGCTGGCGACGGCCCCCGATTCGAACAGATAGAGTTCCATGAAAATATGGCTGCATGCGGCGTCGATCGCGTCGAGCATGGCGGGGTAGAATTGGCCGCCGTCGATCAACAGCCGGAACCGGTTGCCGTCGCGCCAGGGGAAATGATATTTGGAATGGTCCGCTTTCATCGTTTCAGGTTATGCTGCCGCAAGTGGCGTGAAGAGTCAAAGGAAGCCGCCTCTTCTTGAAGTACCGGCAAACAGTTATTATGTGAGGATGTTTCCTCCTTTTTTTCAGGCGCCAGACGTGCGGGTTGAGTCGTGAATAGAGTGTTCTGGATGTTTGTCGATATCTGCCGTCTGCGCATCGGGCCGCAAGACCTGCCGACGTCGACGACACTGCTGGTGGTCTCATTGCTGGCGTATCTGGCGCTTGCCATCGTGCTCTCGCTGTTGCAGATGCCGGTCATCAAGTCGCTACTCGCGGCGGGTCTGGATACCCTGTTGTTCGCCGCCTTGTCCTATTTTCTGCTCTGGGCGAGGTTGCTCGCCAACCGCTGGGTGCAGACCTGCACCGCGCTGGCGGGCAGCGGCGTGGTGCTGCAACTGATCGCCCTGCCGTTCATGATCTGGCAGACCCGGCTCGGCCCGGAAAACAGTATGGCTATTGTTCCGACGGCCTTCATGATGGCACTGCTGTTCTGGAACCTGGTGGTGGTCGGGCACATCCTGCGCCATGCCTTGTCCACGACCATGGGCGCCGGTGCGGTGCTGGCGACGGTCTATATGTTTATTTCAATGAGCATCATCAGAATATTGTTTTTCACCGGTACCTAAGAACACATGCACATTCATATCCTGGGGGTTTGCGGCACATTCATGGGTGGCATCGCGGTGCTGGCGCGCCAGCTTGGCTACCGCGTGACGGGCTCTGACGCCAGTGTCTATCCGCCGATGAGCACACAACTGGCGGAGCAGGGCATCGGGCTGATGGAGGGATATGACCCCGCGCATCTCGACCCCGCACCGGATTGCGTCGTGATCGGCAATGCCCTCTCGCGCGGCAATCCGGCTGTCGAGTACGTGCTCGAGCGTGGCCTCAACTATACCTCCGGTCCGGCCTTTCTTGCTGAGCATCTTCTACGAAACCGCTGGGTGCTGGCGGTGGCGGGTACGCACGGCAAAACCACCACCAGCAGCATGCTGGCGTGGATACTGGAATATGCCGGGCTCAAGCCGGGTTTCCTGATCGGTGGAGTGCCAGGCAATTTCAGCATCTCGGCACGTTTGGGCGAGGCGCCGTTTTTCGTCGTGGAGGCGGACGAGTACGACACCGCCTTTTTCGACAAGCGTTCCAAGTTCGTCCATTACCGGCCGCGGACCCTGATCATGAACAATCTCGAGTTCGATCATGCCGATATCTTTCCCGATCTTGAGGCGATCAAGCGGCAATTTCATCATCTGGTGCGTACCGTGCCGGGTAATGGCCTGATCATCGCCAATGGCCGGGACGACAATCTCGATGACGTGCTGGAGCGTGGACGCTGGACGCCGGTGGAGTATTTCGGCGAGGAAGACACGGCGGGCTGGAATGCGCGTGACGTGGCGCCGGACGGCAGCGGTTTCGATGTCTGGTGGGCCGATACGCATGTGGGACGGGTGGCGTGGCCGCTGCTCGGGCGGCATAATGTCCACAATGCCCTGGCGGCCATCGCCGCCGCGCGCCATGCCGGGGTGATGCCGCGGCACGCGGTGGCGGCGCTCGCGGAGTTCTCAGGCGTGAAGCGGCGCATGGAGCAGCGTGGTGTGGTCAACGGCGTGACGGTGTACGATGATTTCGCCCATCACCCCACCGCCATTCAGGTCACCCTCGAAGGTCTTCGCAAGCGTGTCGGCGGTCAACGCATCATCGCCGTTCTGGAGCCGCGCTCCAACACCATGCGCATGGGCGTGCATCAGCAAATGCTCGCGCCGTCGCTGGCGCTGGCCGACGAGGTGATTTTATACCAGCCCGCCGATATCGGCTGGGACGTGGCCGCCGTGGCGGCAGGCCTTGGTCCCAAGGCCGCCGTATTCGACACCGTGCCGGCTATCGTCGCCCATCTGGTGGCCCATGCCCGCGCGGGGGATCAGGTGCTGATCATGAGTAACGGCGGCTTTGGCGGTATCCATGCCAAACTGATCGAGGCACTGAAAACCGATGAGCCGTAACGCCATCGCCCTTGCCATGACCGGCGCCTCGGGAGCGGCCTATGGCCTGCGCCTGCTGGAGTGCCTGTTGCGGGCGGACAATCAAGTGTATCTGATGGTGTCCGCGCCGGGACAGGTGGTGGTGGCGATGGAGACGGATATGAAACTGCCGGGCCGGCCCGACGAGATGCAGGAAATGCTCACCATACACTATGCGGCCAAGCCCGGCCAGTTGCGGGTATTCGGCAAGGATCAGTGGACAGCGCCGGTCGCCAGCGGCAGCAATGCGCCGCGGGCGATGGTGGTGTGCCCCTGCACCTCCGGCACGCTGTCGGCCATCGCCAGCGGCGCCAGCAACAACCTGCTGGAGCGTGCCGCCGATGTGATGATCAAGGAGCAGCGCAAACTGATTCTGGCGCCGCGTGAGATGCCACTGTCGGTGATCCATCTGGAAAACATGCTGCGCCTGGCGCGGCTGGGGGTGGTGATCATGCCCGCTAATCCCGGCTTCTACTATCGCCCGCAGCGCGTCGAAGACCTGGTAGATTTCGTCGTGGCGCGCATCCTCGATCATCTCGATATAGAACATGATCTGATGCCGCGCTGGGGGGCTGAATATGACGAATGAGTTGAGTATCCCGCTGTTCGCGCTACACACCGTACTCTACCCCGGCGGCCCGTTGCCGCTGCGCATCTTCGAGCCGCGCTATCTCGACATGGTGAGCGCCTGCCTGCGTCAGGGCAGCGGTTTTGGCGTGTGTCTGATCCGCAGCGGGAAAGAAGTCGGCATGGCCGCGCAGACTTATGATGTCGGCACGCTGTCGTCGATAGTCGACTGGCACATGCGCCACGACGGGCTGCTCGGCGTCACGGTGCGCGGCCAGCAGCGCTTTCGCATTGTCTCGGAACAGGTGCAGCCCAACCAGCTCATCATCGCCGATGTCGAGCTGATTCCCCCGGAGTCCGAGATGGATGTGCCCGCCGAGTACCTGTCACTGGTCGATCTGCTGCGGCAGATGATCGAGCAGATCGGCCATCATTACAGCAGCATCCCCAGAAAATTCGCCGACGCCAGTTGGGTCAGTTGCCGCCTCGCCGAGCTGCTGCCGATCCCCCTGGTGCAAAAGCAGCACCTGCTGCAACTCGACAACCCCTTGCAGCGCCTCGATCGGCTTGGCAATATTGTGGAACAGCTTGGGATACGGTGATGCCGAGCGCCGCCTACGATATCGTCATCACCGGCGCCGGCATGGTCGGCGCGGCGCTGGCTTGCGCATTGGGCGCGAGCGGCCTGCGCATCGTGGTGATCGAGGCGCAGCCGCTGCCGGCCGGCATCCATCCCGGCGATGACTACGATCTGCGCGTCTCCGCCATCACTCGCGCCTCGCAGCGTATCTTCGAGTCGGTGGGGGCCTGGGACGGCATGTGCGCGCGCCGTATCAGCCCGTTCCGCGATATGCACGTCTGGGATGCCGCAGGTAACGGCGAGATTCATTTCGACAGCGCCGAGATCGGCGAAGACACGCTCGGTCACATCATCGAAAACCGCGTTATCCAGCTTGCCTTGCTGGAACGGATGCGCGCTTTGGACAATGTCGAGCTGATCCTGCCGGCGCGCCTGATGGAATTCGCCACCCATGCCGATAGCGTGGAGCTTCGGCTCGATGACGGACGCTGTCTGGTGGCGCGGCTGGCGGTGGGCGCCGACGGCGCCGAATCCCATCTGCGGCGGCTGGTGGGTATTGCCACACGCGGCTGGAAATATGAACAGAAGGCGCTGGTCACCACTGTCCAGACCGAACTGCCGCACCGTGAGACCGCCTGGCAACGCTTCCTGCCCACCGGCCCGCTGGCCTTTCTGCCGCTGGCCGACGGGCGCAGCTCCATCGTCTGGTCCACCACACCGGAGCGGGCCGATACGCTGCTGGCCATGGATGAGAAAGGCTTTCTAGCCGAATTGGAGCAGGCGTTCGACGCCAGGCTAGGCTGCATGATCGCCAGCCCAGGCCCGCGCGCCGCGTTCCCGTTGCGTCTGCAACACGCCACAGCCTACACCGCCCCGCGTATCGCATTGATCGGCGATGCCGCGCACATCATCCACCCCCTCGCCGGCCAGGGCGTCAATCTTGGCCTGTTGGACGCCGCAACGCTCGCTGAAGTGGTGCTCGACGCGCAACGCGCCGGCAAGGACATCGGCGCATTGGTCACACTGCGTCGTTACGAGCGCTGGCGCAAGGGCGGTAACCTCGCCATGATGGCCGCCATGGACGGCTTCAAACGCTTGTTCGGCAGCGACCTCACGCCGCTGAAACTGCTGCGCAACCTGGGCCTCAACATCACCAATGCCGCCGTGCCCGTGAAAAACATCGTCGTGCGTCACGCGATGGGGATGAGCGGGGATTTGCCGAGCATGGCGTGCGGGCCGATGAAAGCTGGTCAGTGCGGTTTATCGTAGGGTGCGCTGTGCGCACCGGACAAGTGGTGCGTATGACGCACCCTACGATATGCCGCCAGTTTACTTGCCCATCGGCGGATGGCCCTTCATCATGTCATGCCCCGGCATGTCTTTATGCATCTCCTTCCACTTATCCGCCATCTCCTTTTCTTTTTTCATGATCTCATCCAGGCGCGCAATGTTGTCGGCGAGTTTCTGGCGGTCGGAGGCGGAGGGTTGATGGTTCAGATCCTTCAGGATCACCATCACATCCTTCAGCATGCCCTTGACTTCCATCATCGTCTGCTGATGCTCTTTCATCATCCCGCGCCACATCGTCTTGTGGTCCTTCGTAGCCTCCCCCGTCGCGCCCGCGGTGTCGGCGGCGAAGGCATTGCCGGCGGACAGGGCGCCGGCCAGCGCGAAAACGGTGAATATTTTCGGTGTTCTCATGGTCTCTCTCCTCAAGATGCGGTTATTGATTGATGATGTCTTCCATTACCTCCGGAACAAGCATATAGACTTGTAACCGATAGTTGTCAAGAAGGTTCGCGGCCCACAAAGTTCAAGCCGCTCTTGTATCCCGCCGTCTTCTGATGTACCATCTTGCCCCTTTACGCAGATTTTTGGAGCGATTCGGATGAAAACCTTTAGCGCAAACCCCACGACGGTCCGCCGTGATTGGTATGTGGTGGACGCCTCCGGCAAGACCCTGGGCCGCCTTGCCGCTGAACTCGCGCGTCGTCTGCGCGGCAAGCACAAGGCCGAATACACACCTCACGTCGATACCGGCGACTACATCGTCGTGGTGAACGCCGCCAAGGTGCGTGTCACTGGCAACAAGCTGGCGGACAAGATGTACCATCGCCACACCGGCTACATCGGTAACCTGAAAACCATCAGTCTCGGCAAGTTGCTCGACAAAACCCCCGAGCGCGCCATCGAGATCGCTGTCAAGGGCATGCTGCCCAAAAACTCGCTGGGCCGCGCCATGTTCCGCAAGCTCAAAGTCTATGGCGGTGCCGAGCACAAACACACCGCGCAGCAGCCCAAGGCGTTGGAAATCTAATGGAAGCGCTGAATAATTCCATTCTGGAATTCTCAGCGCGCGGAAAGCGAAAAATGTCATTTTTGCTTTCCTTCATTTTTCAATCACTTGCCGTGATTGAAAAATGCTGGCACATCCATGTGCCGCAGAAACCGCAAAATTTAATCAGCAGGATATAGTCATGGCACAAGCACAAAATTACGGCACCGGCCGCCGCAAAAGCTCCACCGCGCGGGTCTACGTCCGTCCCGGTAGCGGCAAGATCGTCATCAACGACCGTCCCATCGAAGAATACTTCGGCCGCGAAACCTCGCGCATGATCGTTCGCCAGCCGCTGGAAAGCGCCAATCTGGCGGGCTCCGTCGATGTCAATGTCAATGTCGCCGGCGGCGGCAACACCGGCCAGGCCGGCGCCATCCGCCACGGCATCGCCCGCGCCCTGCTCGGCTACGACGAAAACCTGCGCCCCGGCCTGCGCAAGAGCGGCTTCCTCACCCGCGACGCGCGCGAAGTAGAACGCAAGAAAGTCGGCCTGCGCAAAGCGCGCAAGCGTCCGCAGTTCTCGAAACGATAAATCAGTAGCGAGCTTCGAGTGCCAAGTGGCGAGATTCCGCAACGCATGGAAGCGTTGGAGAATCTCGAGGTATGGAAGCGGAGCTGTCGGCTTTGTGTTCAATTACACGAGGTCATGGCAAGTTGCCCCGTGATTATGGCTTCAAGGATCAAGTTACCCGATCCACACTCTCCGTTCCTTCAATATTGCCGAAGGTTATGAGCGGGGTGGCCCGAAATAAATCGCACGCTTTTTAAGAATCGCCAAAGGTTCTGTGGGGGGAGGGCGCTGAGTTGTCCAGGATCCTGCGAGGTCTTATCAAATACTACGAAACCAAATAAAATCTACCCTTCGTTACTCGCTGCTAAATCATACTGGGGGATCGTCTAGTGGTAGGACTACGGACTCTGACTCCGTCAACCTAGGTTCGAATCCTAGTCCCCCAGCCAATTTTTTCCGATTTCCTCTGAGGCTGTCCGCGCTACGCCGCTTTTCCCAGCAGCGGCAGATGCACCTCGATTTCATCCCAGGGCACGAAGACACGGCCATCTTCGTTGCGCTCGATGGCCAGCCACTCGATCAATGCGGCGACGTCACCGTGCACGTTTTTGTAGTTGCGCTTGAGGGCGCGGGCCAGTGCCGCCACCGAAAGTGGTCCTTGCGCGCGCAGAAAGGCGACCAGCTCCAGCCGCTTCGGTGTGAAGACCGCCAGCATCTGCGGCAGTGACTCGAAGCTCACCCCGTAATACGGCTCCGGGGTCTTGCCTTGTTGCAGCGCCTCCATCGTAACCTGCGCTCGATGCAGGCTTGCCGTCATCGGTTCGGCCACCTTTACATGCAGCACCTTGATCGTCATCGCGCAGCCTCCATCACGTCGTTCCAGAAATCGCGGAGCAAGATGGGCACATCGACAAACGCGTAGGGCATTTCCTCTTCACCCAAGTGTTTGTGGTCGCCCTTGCCGCGCTCGTTGTCATAGCCCACGACCCGTGCCCCGTCCACCACGTATACCAGGCGGTACTTGAATCCATGTTCGGACGGCGGCACGGGTTGCGGCACCCGCCAGATTATAATCTGCACGAACCCCGCCCCAAAAGCGTGTTTGTCGATAAGGATTGGGGTCGCGCTCATATGGTCTATGAGACCATGGCGAACCTATGGTGTCAAGCGCCATTCCAGTGTGATGAGTCATTTTTGATGGAACGTACCGGTTGCACGGGAACGACAAAAAGTGAATTTTTAGAAGTGTCCTATATCGTTACTTTTTGTTGATATTGTTTCGAAATCAGTACAAACTGGTCTACAAACTGGTCTGATTGGAGGTGCTATGAAAACGGTCGGTGCTTATCAGGCAAAAACTCATTTGCCCGAGTTGCTCGATGAGGTGGCGAAGGGGGCGAGGGTGATGATTACCAAGCGTGGGGTGCCTGTCGCCATGTTGGCGCCAGTGCCGGTGTCCAAGGGAAGAAATCTGGCGGAAATCGCCGAAGGCTTCAGGAGAATACGGGAAGGCATGCCCAAAGTGGGTATGTCCATAAAGGATATGATCGCGGAAGGGCGACGCTTCTGATGCCTGGTCCCGTGCGTTTTATCTTGGATGCATCGGTGGCGCTGAGCTGGTGTTTTCCCGATGAGGCTGGCGATTACACCAATGGCGTGCTTGCGCTGCTCACGCAGAGTGATGCTCCTGCCGCCGCCATGGCGCCCGCCATCTGGCCGCTGGAAGTCGTCAATGCGCTGCTGATGGGTGAACGTAAGCGGCGGCTGACCGAGGCGCAGACTCTGCAAGTGATCGAATACTTCGAGTCTTTGGATATCTCCGTGGACGAGGGTGGTCAGGAACGGACATTTGGGGTGATTTTATCCTTGGCGCGCGAGTATGACTTGTCCAGTTATGACGCGGCGTATCTCGAACTGGCAATGCGTTCGGGATTGCCCATGGCGACACAAGATAAAAAGCTTGCGGCGGCGGCGCGGCGAAGCGGAGTGAAATTGCTGATACCGGGCGGGTAGCGTGTGAAGAGATAGCTACGCCGTCTCGCGCTTGCGCATCGTTTCATAGCCAATGCAGGTCGGCCGCCATGCCCGTTTCGAAACGCGCCCAGCCAGTGTAGGGTGCGCCGCGCGCACCATCCGTGCGGTGCGTGAGACGCACCCTACGAAGCTCACGATAGTGCAATATTTGCACTTAAGTCAATCCGCACAGGGCAGGGAAGCCGGAAATTTCCGGGCTGTATCTTTTTTACAACATCTTTTGTCCTTCTGTCGCATTTTTGAAAAAAGTTGTTGCGTTCGCGCAAAGCCATGATTTAGAGTCCACGCTACGTCATCCTTGGTGGATGACTTTCTCAACCCAAACCAACTTCAAGGGAGAGTATACAAATGCAGAAGAAACTGATTGCTTTGGCCGTTGCCGGTGCGCTGGCCGCCCCGCTGGCCGCGCAGGCGGATGTGGAGGTTTATGGTCAGGCGCGGATGTCGGTGGATTATAATAATAACGACACCCCGGTTACCGGTGATGACAAAAATGCCCTCGCCGTGTCCAGCAACAAGTCGCGCATCGGCTTCAAGGGCAGCGAGGATCTGGGCGGTGGCCTGAAGGCGCTGTGGCAGATCGAGCAGGGTGTGGAATTCGACACGGGCGCTTTTGCTGCTACGGCGCGTGACACCTTCCTGGGTCTGGGCGGCAACTTCGGCACCGTGCTGGCCGGCAAGCTGCGCACCCCGTACCGCACCTCCACCGAGCGTCTGGATGTGTTCATGGACACCAAGGCCGATTATAATGCCATCATCGGCAGCGCCGGCTATGGCATGCTGAGCGATAAGGACACCAATATCGGCAACCTGCGCACCAGCAATTCTCTGGCCTATGTGACCCCCGATCTTAACGGTTTCAAGGCCACGCTGGCCTTTGTTAGCAACTACAGCGATCTTCTGGACCAGAAGGGCGATAGCCTGCCCCGTTCCAAGGTGGAAGGTGACAGGAGCGCCTACAGCCTGAGCGGTACCTATGACAACGGCCCGTTGTACCTGGCGGCGGCCTATGAATCGCTGAGCAAGGCTGGTCTGGGCGCTAGCTTCTCCAGCCTCGGTAACATTCCTCCCATTACCCCCGGCAGCTACGCTGACACCAAGTCCTGGAAGGTTGGCGGCGGCTGGAACTTCGGTCAGGGTACCACGATCGGTGCGGTGTTCGAGAACATGGATCTGGGCGGCAATGTCAAGGACCGCAATGCCTGGTACCTGAGCGGCATGCACAAGATGGACGCCTTCAATGTCAAGGCGGCTTATGGCCAAGCGGACAATTGGAGCGGCACGGGCCTGAATGACACCGGCGCCACCTACTGGGCGATCGGCGGCGGTTATGAGCTGTCCAAGACCACCGAGGCGTATGCCCTGTATACCCAGGTCAGCAACGACAAGAATGGCAAATATGGTCTGGAGACCATCAGTGGCTATAGCGACAAGGACGTCTCGTCCTTCTCCCTGGGCATCAAGCACATGTTCTCGTCCAAGTAATTGTGTGACGAGGACCGGGCGGCCTATCGCGAATGAGGTGGGCACGGCGGGAGTTTTGTCTCCCGCCGCACCACATACCATCGCCAGCCGTTCGTAAGGCAGTATCCATCGACGGGCATCTATTCGGTTAGATGCCCGTTTTTTTTTGCGGGGCGCGGGGGTGTGCCCTGCGTTTATTCATTTGAGAGAGGGGGAAATGAAAAAAAGATTGATCGCTGTGGCGGTGGCGACCGCATTGATCGCGCCGCTGACCGCGCAGGCCGGGGTGGAGGTTTATGGCCAGGCGCGGATGTCGGTGGATTACGTCAACAATGACGATCCGACGGCGGGTAATGACAAGAGTGCCATGTCGGTGTCGAACAATGTGTCGCGCATTGGTTTCAAGGGCGATGAGGATTTGGGTAGCGGACTGAAGGCGATCTGGCAGATCGAACAGCGGGTGGATTACGATACCGGCGGATTCGCCACCGGTGCGCGCAACACCTTTCTCGGGCTTGCGGGAGGTTTCGGCACGGCGCAGTTCGGTAAGTACGAGACGCCGTTGCGCCTGGTGACGCAGCGTATCGACATTTTTTCCGATACCCGTGCCGATTACAACGCCATCATCGGCAATGTCGGCGGCACATTGGTATTCGACAAGCGTAGCAATAATCTCATTTCCTACAGTTCGCCTGACATGCAGGGGTTCAAGGTGTCCGCCGCCTATGCGCCCAGCGACAAGACCGATGACCTGCCCCGCACCACTGCTGACGGCGACAAGAATGTCGCTGGCGTGAGCGCGTCCTATGGAAATGGCCCGCTTTATCTGGGGGTTGGGTATGAGTCGCAGGGCAATTACACCGGCACGAATGATGCCAAGGCCACCCGTCTGGGCGGTTCCTGGGATTTCGGTCAGGGTACCACGATCGGCGGTGTCTGGGAGACAGCTGACAAAGGCGGCGCCAACGGCGACCGTAACGCCTGGTACGTTAACGCAGCGCACAAGATCGGATATACCACCCTGAAGGCGGCGGTGGCCGGGGCGGGTGATCTGGGTAGTACGGCGGATTCGGGGGCGATGCAATATTCGCTGGGCGCGTTCCATGCGCTGTCGAAGACTACCGAGGTCTACGCTCTGTACACGATGGTGAATAACGACAAGAACGGTGGTTATGGTCTGTGGAACGGTCAGTTGACGGCCAAGGGCTACGGTGACAAGAGTGTGTATGCCCTGTCGCTGGGCATGAACATCAAGTTCTCGTCAAAATAACAGAGGCGGGTTTACGTCTCTCCCTCTATTGTGGGGTTATGGGCGCCTTCGGGCGCCCATCTTTTCGGGTACACCTGAAAATTCGCTGAAGCCGTGATGGCGGCGTTGGAAATGCGCTCAAAATGCGGGCCGGGAAGCGGCGGACCTCGTGTACACGCCGCTCTTTTACCCATTTCCGCCTTGCCCTCGCACCTTGATCGAATTTTTACGAGTGCCCTTATTGATGAGGCGCGTGGAGTTTGCCTGTCCCGCCGCTTTAGAGCTATGATGTTCCCCAACCAATTTTGATCTGGAGCAGGCTGGATTATGGCGCTGAACGCCCATCTGTTGCCGCTGAGCGTAGAAGATTACCTGGAAGGCGAGTTGCACAGCGAGATACGCCATGAATATGTGGCGGGCCGCGTGTTCGCCATGACGGGTACCAGCCGCGCGCACAACCTGATTGCCCTCAACATTGCGACGGCGTTGCACGCCCATCTGCGCGGCGGGCCATGCCGGGTATTCATGTCCGATCTCAAGGTGCGGGTGGAGAAGGCCGATGCCTTTTATTATCCCGATATCGCCGTCACCTGCCATCCCGCCGATACCCAACCCTATTATCTTACCCATCCCCGCCTGATCGTCGAGGTGCTTTCTCCTTCCACCGAGGGAATCGACCGGCGCGAGAAGCTGCTCGCCTACCAGTCGCTGGACAGTCTCGATGAATACGTGCTGGTGGCGCAAGACACCGTTCAGGTGGAGGTCTACCGCCGCGACGGCACGGGCGGCTGGTGGTTGTACACCTGTGGCGAGGGCGAGGAGCTGCGCCTCGATGCGGTGGATCTCGTTCTACCTGTCGCGGCCATCTATCAGGACGTGCCGTTTTAGAATCGGTTCAGTTTATCCTCCCCTATCCTTTTCCAGGGGGAGAAGGGGTAGGGGGTGATTCTAAAAATTCGCTGAAGCCGCGATGGCGGCGTTGGAAAGGCGCTCAAAATGCGGGGCCGGGAAGCGGTAGGCTCTGTGTACACTGCGCTTTTTCGCGCATTTCCGCCTTGCTCTTGCGCCTTGATCGAATTTTTAGAAGCGCCCCAGAATTGACAGCGCAAAACCCCCTATGTTAGAAAGCAAGGACAACGAGGGTGGCAGAATTGAAAATAAATCGCCAAATACTATCGTTGCCTGGGAGAGGGCTCGTTGTCGGTGCATTGCTGCTGGTCGCGGCTGGTGCGGTGTTTTTCGCCGCCGATGGCGCGCGTGCGGGCATTTTCAACACCAAGCACAATCTCGGCAGCACCGGTCTGAACGCGGCCAGCCAGTTCAGCGGCACGCGGGAGATTTGCGTCTTCTGTCACACCCCTCATGGCGGCAACGAGGCTGCCGCGGTTCCATTGTGGAACCGTACTCTTGATCCCAACGGCTTCCAGACTTACGACCAGATGGGGACGACCACGCTCGATGCCCACGTCGAGCAGATCGGTTCGGTGTCTCTGGCCTGCCTGTCCTGCCATGACGGCACCCAGGCGATGGATTCGCTGTTGAACGAACCCGGCTCGGGGCGGGTCTTTCCGGGCTTTTCGGGGGGCATCTGGAGCGGCCAGGCGGCGAGCGTCGGCGGCCGGATCGGTCCGCCGGGGGTCATCACCAATCTGGGCAAGGATTTGACCAATGACCACCCTGTAGGTATTCAATATGCAGGGGGCGGGTATTCGGCGTCCAACCCTTCCGGCCCTGGGGCGGACAAGGATTTCAATCAGGCCAATACGGCGGTTGTCGGTTCGGAGCGGGTATGGTGGGTGAATACTCCGGTGGAGGGCTCGCTGGCCTTTGAAAAAACGGATATGAAGCTCTATACCCGCATCGGCACGCGCGGCCGCTATGCCGGCGAGCCGCAGCCTTACGTGGAATGTGCCTCGTGCCACGATCCGCATGTCGATTACAACCCGACGTTTTTGCGGATAGACCCCAAGGGCAGTGCGGTGTGCCTGACTTGTCATGCAAAATAGGAGTGGCCGTTTCGCCGCATTTGCTTTGATCGCTGGACTGATGGCGGGGGGCGCCGCCAGTGCGGGTGAAGGTGGCGTTGCGTCAGGCGTGCAGCAGCCCTTCGCCGTGGTCGGCGGCGAGGCGATCCCGATGGAGGCATATCAATCGGCGTTCCACGAGGGTGCGCGTCGCCGGTTTTTTCATGGCGCGCCCTCGCCCGAGCAGATGGCCGCCTGGCGGCGCGAGGTGGGCCAGGAATTGATCGACCGCGTGTTGCTGCGGCAGGAGGCGAAACGGCGCGGTTTGACGGCGGATGAGGTGGCGGTGGCCGCCAAGCTGGTGCAATTAGAGGAGGGATTCCGCGAAAGCGCGCAGTGGCAGGCCGAGCGAGTGCAGGCGTTGCCGCGGTTGCGCGCCAGGCTGGAGGAAGGCGAGCTGCTGGAGCGTCTGGAGACCGAGGTGCGGCGCGTACCGGAGCCCAGCGCGGAAGAGGTGCTCAAGTATTACCAGACGCACCCCGGCAAGTTCACCGCGCCTGAGCGGACGAAGGTTTCCCTGATTCTGCTTAAGGTGGAGCCTTCCGCGCCGGTGGCGGCCTGGAAAGCGGCGGAAGAAGAGGCGGCGCGGCTGGTGGAGCGGTTGCGCCAAGGGGCGGACTTTGCCGATTTGGCGCGCTTGCATTCAGGCGACGCTTCGGCGGGAAAGGGTGGCGATCTGGGCTATGTCCATCGGGGCATGTTGGCCAAGGAGGCGCAGCAGGCGCTCGATGGTCTCAAGCCGGGCGAGATTGCCGCGCCGCTGGTGTTGCTGCGCGGGGTAGCGATATTGCGCCTGGATGAGCGCATCGCGCCGGTGCTGAGCGATTTCGATGCGTCCCGTCAGCGGGCGCGCGATTTGCTGGCGAGGGAACGAGGGGGGATGGCATGGCAGGCGTTGATCGATCGATTGCGCAAGGAGACGCCGGTAGTTGTGAATGAGAAAGATGCGGCTCCGTGAGGACACGGGGCCGTCAGAACAAGTATTAACCCGGCAATCAAATATAGATCGTCATTACCCGGTGTTGCGTAGTTTCGCAGGGTGCGTGAGACGCGCCCTACACATGGGAGAAAAGCCGGAAAAGTAGATGAATTTGATTGCCGGGTTAATTAACATTGTTTAATCAATAAAAAATTTTCGCTATTTGGGTGAGGGGCGCGCCGCTGCTGCGGTTGACGATGCGAATGCCATACCGTATGTATATCGGCGGATCCGACGCCAGGCTGTGTGTGCTGGCGTTGCTCGTGTTCGCGTGGCCGGCGCGCGGCCTGGCGGTGACGGTCGGGCCTGCCGAAGTAACCGGCAGCGTCGGCTACAACTATCGCGCGCTGAACGGGCCGGGAGACAACAAAACGGCCAGTAATCAGTTCCTCGTCAATCTTCGTGCTAACTCCTATCTTTGGGAGCCTTGGCTTGCGACCGTCGAAGGCGGGGTGACCTTGACGCAGGATGCCACCGATCTCAAGAACACCAATCCCGCCAGTGGCGCCCGGAATACCGATACAAGCATTGTGACTGGCGAATTCAATCTCAACGTGTTGCCGCAAAGCCGCACGCCGTTCGGTCTGCGCTATCTGGCGAGCAACAGCCGTGTCGATGCCGGCCGGATCAGCAGCGCGCCGGTGATGTTCACCAATCTCGATTTCGACACCCGTCGCCTGGAGCTGCGGCAGTCCTACCTCACCGAGCAGAATGACCGTTTTATGGTGCGCTATGATACATCGAGCTGGAGTTCCACCACCGATGGCAAGTACGACGATACGTTGTTTGGCGCGGAAGTCGATTTCCGGCGTCCCAAGCATAACCTGCTGGTCAAGCTGAGCCAGGGAACGACGGAGCATTCGCTGGCGAGCCTGCGCAACGAAAACCTGATTTTCGATCTGAGCCATTTCTATACCGCTTCGCCCGCCTTGCGCGTCGATACCAAGGCCAGTTATTACACGTTCGATCGTTCCTTCCGGGTAACCAGCGCCAGTGCCACCTACGGCACCAGCACCAGCGACATCGCGCAGCTTTCGAGCTTCCTATTTCTCCGCCCCGAGGGTGGACGCCTTTCGCTCAGTGGTGGCTTGCGTGCCTTCCGGCTGGAAGGCAAGACGGCTCTGGACAGCAACGATTCGCTCAATCTGAATGGCAATGCCGGGGCGTTTTATCAATACAATAAACGCTTGCGCTTCGATGGCAGTATCGCTGCCAACTACGCCGACAGCAGTAATATCGGAACCCGTACCACACGGCAGCAGGCGGGCGTGCTCTATCAATCGGATGTTGTCGATCTTTTTCAGGGTGGTGCGACCTGGCAGTGGTATGCCAATGCCTCGGCGGACAACCAGACCAATAAAACCGATCAGCCGGGCGCGAAGGGTGAGAGCCGCCAGTCTGCGTATGGCACATTGGCGCACAATGGGCAAAAAACGTGGTTCGCCAGCGAAACGTCTTCGATCAGACTGAGCTTGGGACAGTCCTTGAACGGTTTTTACCGTTTTGGTGGCGGCGAGACCATTACCACCCAGCAGGATCATCAGGGCACGCTGACCAATCGGCAGTTTTCCGGTATTTCCTCGGCTAACACCCGGCTGGATCATACCGGTACTCTGGCCTGGAATCAGTCAGCTGATGGAGGTAGTTCGAGCGCGATGCTGACGATGTCGGATTCGCGCAGCCTGTCCGATGCCAAGGACAGTCAGCAATTGGTCAATGTGCAGGTGATGCGCAGTCAGCCCATTACGGGTTCGAGTTTTTTGACCGGCAATCTGACCTTGCAGCAGGTACGGCTGGATTTTCCCGGCGCGGGGCTCGCCGCCAGTAATGTGACGACGGCGACCGGCCGGATCGATTACCAGCATTCCAATCTGCTCGGTATTGCGAACCTGCGTTTTTTGTCCAACCTGTTCATTTCCAGGGCGACTTCGCAGCAGGCGATCGACCGGGCCGAATGGGATAACCGGCTGGATTATGCGATCGGACTGCTGGATACCAGCTTGAGCTTGCGTTTGATCCAGATCGACGGGCAAAATTCCAATCTGTTGATGTTCAGGGTTGCGCGACGGTTTTGATGGAATGTGTTAGAGTTCATGAAGAATAATCGGTAGAATTGTTATTTTATGGTTTGATAATCAAAACGGGAGGGTATGAGTATGTTTGCTTTGAAAACTCGCCTTATGCTGCGTGCCGCAGTGATGGGGATCGTTGCATGGCTGGCGATATTGGCAATGCCGGCGCCGGCCCATGCGGAGTATGGCGATGTAGTGATCAACAACTTCTCCGACGCGGCGGGGATGAGACCGGCGGTATTCTCGCACTGGTTCCACCGTATCCGCTTTCGCTGCAAGGTCTGCCACGCCGATCTGGGGTTCCAGTTCAAGGCGGGCGGCAACAAGATCAACATGGCCAAGATCATCGACGGCAAGTTCTGTGGCGCCTGCCATAACGGTGAAATCGCCTGGTCGGTGGAAAACTGCGGCATGTGTCATTCCGGCGTGCCGGGTTCGCCCACCCACTTCCATGGAAGCACGGTGCAAACCCTGGTGGCTCCGCCTTATCAGCCCCTGGGTGGTGCAGCGCCCGCCGCCGCGCCGCAGCAGGCCCCGGTTGCGCCCAAAAAGTGACAGATAGAGGAAAAAGAACATGAATCGTCAAACCAAAACTCTTTTTGTGACCTTTGCCTTGTCCCTGCTGCTGGCCGGTCCGGCGTGCAGCTCGCAGGCGCAGATGACGGCCCGCCCCGATGGTTCGGTGCCGGTGCAGGATTTGTCTTATGCGCCGAGCTACAAACCGGTCGACGAGGTCGCCCAGGCCGCGCCGCTGTTGCAGATCGCCGAGGTCTCGGATATCAACAGCTTCAATCGCAACCTGAAGAAGCGGCCGTTCCAGCTTCCTCCGGCGGAAGACGGTCTGCGTGATCCCGCCAACGAAGCCACTCACATCCTGGCGGCGCCCAAGCCGGCATTCGAAGGATTTCCCACTACCGAATTCGGCAATCGTGTCGATTGGGTGAAGACGCTGGAAGAAGGCAAGATCAGGCCGCGCTGGGACCGTGAAGACCCCGATGCCGAGCCGTTCGAGATGGATCTTGATATCGTGCGTCCGGTGAAGGCCTCCGTGCCCGATGTGGTGTTCCCGCACAAGCCGCATACCAAATGGCTGTTCTGCTCGAACTGCCATCCGGCGATCTTCATTCCGCAAAAGGGCGCCAACCAGATCAACATGTCCGCCATTCTGCTCGGTCAGAAGTGCGGCGTGTGTCATGGCAAGGTGGCCTTCCCGATCACGACCAAGTCGTGCAAGAAGTGCCATTCCAAACCCAAGCCGGATGACTGGAAGCCGCCTTTGAGCGAGGCGACACTCAAGAATCCTTGGAAGTGATCGCTAAATAGTGATGCGGCGGAGCTGTTTTGGACGGCAGCTCCGCCGCATTCATCTGATGGTCTGCAAGAAATTGTCTGAAAAAGCTGAGCGCGACCGTGGTGAGTAGGGGTATTTCTGTGCCATGGAAGGGCGGGTGGCAAACGCTCGTTGCACGCGTTGCAGTTTTTTCAAATAATTTCTTGGAGCAGCAAAGCAAGTTATGACGGGATTGTTCACAGATCGGCATGTTTTCGTAATTGTATCGATGATGTCTCTGTCTGTTTGGGGGTATTCGGGGGCTGCCTCGGCGGCTGGCGCGAACACGGAAACCAAGTCATTCGTGGTGACCTCTGCCGAAAAAGACAGTACTCATCCCTTTTTTGGTCAAGGCAGCAAGATCGGTTTGCTTGTCGATGGCGTGCAGGGGAAATCGATAGTGTTGACGCGGGGCATTGAATATACCTTCAATGTCAATACCGGCCCGCAGCACGACTTCTATTTCTCATCCAGTTCCGTCGGGCAGGGTGCCAGTACCATAACCGACGGAGTGACGGGTCAGTTCACCTATCGCGGCGCAGTGACGATCGCGCCCGGGGTATCCACGCCCGATGTCATTTATTATCAGTGCCGCAACCACAGAAACATGGGCGGCAAGATCCATGTTGTGGATAAAGGCAAAGCCCCGCCGGCCGATGCCCAGGCTGTGGTGCCCGCCACCACGGATAGCGAGGCTGCCCCCAAGGCGCCGGTCATTTCCCCGGCCGCCGCGGAGGCCCAGCTCAAGCAAAAGATAGATTTCGCCGGTTTGCTGGTGAGCAGTTCCAAGGGTGCGCAGCGTATCGCCGCGAGTGGCAATGCGCAGGCCAAGGAGATGCTTTCCCGGGCGCGTGATCATCTGGCGGCGGCGCAGAACATATTCAAGAGCGGCGACATGACCAAGGCCCAGGGGGAGGTCGACGAAGCGCTGAGGCTGGCGAGCGCGGCCGGGCGTCTGGTGCCCGAATCGTCTCCCGACGCCAATGATCCGAAAGCCCGCCACAAGGAATTGCAGGATTCGATCAAGACGTTCGAGTTGTCCTATAAGCAGCATCAAGAGAAGCTCGGCTCGAAAAAGAGCGGCACTCTGGACGTGAAAAAATTCAAGGAGACGCTCGCCAAGGCGGAAGAACAGGCCAATGCCGGTCAATATGAAGAGGCGAACAAACTGCTCGCCAGCGCGCAGCGCACCATCACCGGCGCGTTGAGCGCCTTGCTCAACGCGGAAACCGTGGTGTATGACAAAAGTTTCGCCACGCCCGCTGAGGAATACGAATATGAGCTGGCACGCTACAAAAGCTATGAAGAGCTGATACCGTTGGCCTTTGAGCAAAAGAAACCACCGGCTTTCACCATCGAAAAGATGGATGAACTGTCGAAAAAAGCGAAGGAGTTGCAAGCGCAGGCGGAGAAGCTTGCCGCCAAGGGAGATCATTCTTCCGCGATCGGCGCGTTGCAGGAAGCCACCGTGCAGTTACAGAGGGCGTTGATGGTGGCGGGGGTGAATTGAAGGAAAGTTTCAACGCCAAATGCAGGGTGCGTCTCACGCACTATCCGTGTGGTGCGTGAGACGCACCCTGCGCTTGGGATACATGATAGATATTTTGGCAAGGAATCCAACAGATTACTAAAGGGCGTCTCGGGGGAGGCGCTGCGGGAGAATAAGCCATTTTCTCCGGGAGTGGGTGACGATGAACGAAAACAACGATCTCCGGTGGGCTCGTCTTCACGGGTATTCCGGCTGCGCAAATGAAAGGGGCGAGGCGTTCGCGCGCCTTATTCTGTCATTTGGCGTGCTCGTCATGCTCTGGTTGATGGCGGCCAACGCGCTGGCGGATGAGTTGATCTGGTCCAAGGGGCGCCATTTTCAGCTTCATGGCGAGGCCGTGCCGCTGGCGGAGGATGGCATCCGCGACCCCACCAATCCGGCCATCAAGTCCTTGCAGGATCCGGCCGAAGCCTTGGCGGACTTTCCCCGGGACTCCAAAGGAATTCTCGATTGGGTTAAGGTGCTCGATCAGGGGCTGATCGATCCGCGCAAAGGACTGCATGGCGAGGAGCAGATGTTCCCCGTCGATTTTGACATCATTTTCAAGAACACCGGTTCCATGCCGAATGTGCGCTTTCCGCACCGGCAGCATACTGAGTGGCTGACCTGCGCCAATTGTCATCCATTGATTTTCTTGCCTCAGAAGGGAGGTAATCCCGTCAACATGGCGGCCATCATCGAAGGCCGCTATTGTGGTGTGTGTCACGGTAAAGTCGCCTTCCCGCCAACCATGAACTGTGGCCGATGCCATTCCGTACCGCGTCAATCCGCTGGCTTTCGCTGACAGCGCTGAGCCTGTGCCTGGGGCTGGGGCAATACGGTTGCTCCGCGCCGGGGCCGAAACCGCTCCCGCCGTCTGCCGTGGCCGCACCGCAAGCGGGTCAACTGCAGCCGGCTGAGGCGATGCAAGCGCAGACAGCGGGAAGCATCCCATCCACACCGACGGAAACTCCGATGGATGAGGTGGTTGTTGGTGCGACACCACCCGCCGTGATGGCAGAGCCCGTGCCTTTGGCCGAGGGGCATGAGCAGGGCGTGCAAGAGGGATCGCCGTCGATGTCCGTTGAAGCGATCCCGGCGCAGGCTGTTACGGGTCGTCAGTTGGTGGAGCAGGGAATGGAAGCCGGTTCGGCGCCGCCGGTTGTCGGGGCAGCGCCGGAGGCGTCTGCGCAAGTGATCACGCAACCGTCCGAACAACAGAAAAGCGCTGAGGCGCAGTCCCCGGTGGTCCGGGAAGCGATCACCGTCTCAGCCACCGCCATGACGGCGCCTGGCGAGGTTCTGCTGCCGTTGGAGGCGGTGCGCGGCGGCGCCGAGGGGAATGCCGTGACTGGGGTTAGGCAGGTGCAATTCGTCCGGCCCATCTCGATCGCGGTGCGCGCGGGAAATTTGTTTGTGATGGACGCGGGGCAAGGCACGCTGTTCCGTTATCATCTCGCCACCAAGAGACTGTCGGCACTGCTGGATCTGCGCGGGGTGATAAGCGGTGACACGGCGGATCTTTATGTCGCCGGCGATCAGTCGCTTTACATCGCCGATACCTATGGCGCGCGGGTGTTGCAATACGACCGTAAGGGACGGTTGTCGCGCACCTACAGCAACCGGCTCAACCTGGCGCGGCCGGTAGCTGTGATGGTGGATGAGCCGAGCGGCCGGGTATTTGTCGCGGATGCGTTTTACGATCACATTCTGGTGTTCGACAGCGCCGGAAACCTAGTCGCGTCGATGGGCGGGCGTGGCGCCGATCCCGGACAGTTTCTCAATATCACAGCCATGGCGCAGGGGCCGGACGGATTTTATGTGACGGCGCGCATTGGCGAGCATGTTCAGGTGCTTGGCGAGGATGGCCAGTACAATTATTCACTGCCACGGGAAGGTCTGATTTTTCCGACCGCCATCGCCGTCGATGCCGAGAATCGCGTCTTTGTCAGCGACTTCAGCGATCATGCCATCAAAGTGTATGAGCGGGGACGTTTGGTGGGTCGTGCTGGGCATCCAGGAGGTGGATTGGGGCAGTTCAGGCATATCTCCGATTTGTGGATGGATGAAGGGTTGCTGTACGTCGCCGATAGCTTGAACGGTCGTGTCCAGATCATGCGTGTGACATCCGAAAGCCGATGATGGAGTTGTCGTGAAGGTCGCTCGCCGAGGTTGGATTGGCCTGCTATTGCTGGCGGTCACGCTTCTGGCCGGCTGCGCCCCGACACAGACCGTGCTGCGCTATGAGGTGGAAACCAAACAGCCGGTGGTGTGGCCGCCCGCGCCGGAAATTCCTCGTTATCGTTATGTGGGCGAGCTGACGGGAGAGGAAAACATCCGCGCCGAGGGCGGCAGCGGACTGGGCGACACCGCCGTGAAGGCGCTGAAATGGCTGGTGGGATTGTTTTCCGAGCGGCCTGAGGCGGTGATATTGCAGCGTCCACAGGCCGGAGCGGCCGGTGAAGACGGCAGGATTTATGTCACCGATGTCAGCCGCCAGGCGGTATATGTATTCGACGAGAAGGCCGGTAAGCTGCTGGTGTGGGATAAGGCGCTGGAACATGCCCGCTTCGAAGCGCCGATCGGCATCGCACCGGGAGCGAACGGCGAAGTCCTGGTGGCAGATGCTTCGCTCGGTTTGGTAACGCGCCTGAACCGGGATGGCATACCGGTGGGCAGTTTCGGCAAGGAGGTGCTGAAGCATCCGACCGGCTTGGCGCGCGATCCCGCGCGGGGCAGAATTTATGTGGCCGACGCCCATGCGCACCAGATCAAGGTGTTCGACGATACGGGGGCCCTCGTCGACACCTTTGGTAAGGGAGAGCGCAGCGAAGCGCCGGGGGAGTTCAATTCTCCGACGCATCTGGCTTTTGCCGATGGCCGGTTGTATGTGTCGGATACGCTGAACGCGCGTATCCAGGTGTTGGCGCCGGAGGATGGCAAGGCGTTGCGGGTATTTGGCCGGCGCGGGCTGTTCGTGGGCGATCTGACCCGTCCCAAGGGCGTGGCGGTGGATCCGGCCGGTAACGTCTATGTGGTGGAATCCTATTACGATCATTTGCTAGTATTTAACGCTGAGGGTGAGCTGTTGTTGCCGATCGGCGGCGGAGGCAGCGGGATCGGTGAGTTTTACCTGCCAGCCGGGGTGTGGGGCGATGGGCGTGGGCGGATCTATGTGGCCGATATGTTCAACGGCCGCGTGGTGATTTTTGAATATCTGGGGGAGGGAACGTGATCAAGAGGCTGTTCGCAAAACTGCCGCGTGGGCGTGATGCGCGGCCGGGCGATGTCCGTTCTCCCCGGCTGACGGCGGCCCGTTTCATTTTGCGGGCGATTTCCAGGTGGCGTGCAATCGCTGCCATGCTGCTATGCGCGGCTGGGTTGCTGCTGGGCGCGGTGAGCGTCCAGGCCGAGCGCGTGGCCGATATCCGCAACACCAAGCATAATTTTTCGTCCACCATTCTCCCGGTGTTGCCCGAAGGGGCGACACGCGAGGCCCATGCGGTGAACGAGTCGCAGATCTGCGCCTTTTGTCA
Source organism: Gammaproteobacteria bacterium (assembly GCA_005240065.1). Classification (GTDB taxonomy): domain Bacteria; phylum Pseudomonadota; class Gammaproteobacteria; family Ga007554; genus SBBG01. Next base: position 28,471 of record SBBG01000032.1, read on the forward strand.
TACCCCGCACGGCGCGACCAACGAACCGAGAACGCCGATCTGGAATCGCAAGCTGTCGGGTGCGACCTATATTCCCTATTCTTCGACCTCGATCGAGGCCACGGATCTCGGTCAGCCGACCGGTAAGTCCAAGCTCTGTTTGTCGTGCCATGATGGCACGCTCGCCCTGGGTTCGGTCAATGTGCTCAACCGTGTCGAACGGCCGGTCATCGATTTCACCGGCCCCGGCATCAGGTCAGACGGCAAGATCCCCGAAGGGCGCGGCCAGCACACCGGTTTCACGCGCCGCCTCGGCACCGATCTGAGCAACGACCATCCGATTTCCTTCACTTTCGACAGTTCCCAGGCGCACCGCGATGGCGAATTGTACGATCCGGCGAGGGTGGGTCACCTGTCGACCCGCACGCCGGGTGTGAAGCCGACGTTGCCGCTCGAGGACAACAAGGTCGAATGCGTGGCTTGCCATGATCCCCATCTGCGCGACACATCGGGCGACAACATCAAATTCCTGCGGGTCAATCGTTTCCAGCAGCAGCCACCCACCGACAAGGTGTTCAACGAAAAGAACGATCTCATTTGCCTGGGCTGCCATGATAAGGCGGGTTGGGTCGGTTCGGCGCATGCCCATCCGGCGGTGGCCAACGAGCGTTACGCCGATGCCGCAGCCAAGCTGCGTGATTTCCCCAGGGGTTTGCCGGTGTGGCAGGCGGCTTGCCTCAATTGTCATGATCCTCATACTGTGCAGGGATCGCGCCGGCTTCTGCGCGAAGGCACCGATGGCCCGACCATGACGACGGCCGATGGCGCCAAGTTCAAACAGGGTGGCAGGCCGGCTATCGAGGAAGTCTGTTACGCCTGCCATTCGACGGATGGCAATGTCCTGCAGGGTCAAGGGCTCAAGCCCGGTTTCGAGGTGCCGGACATCAAGACCGATTTCACCACGCCCGGCTGGCGGCACATGCCGATCACCAGCATGGAGCAGCCGGCGGGGCGGGAGCGGCATGATATAGGGTCGGCCACGCCGGACCAGGCCAATGGCATCCAGAGCGGCAAGGATTTCGTCGAGTCGCCCGCCAACCTGGGCAAGGCATCGAAAGTGAACCGGCTGGGTGAGGCGGGGGGCTTGCAGAATCGCCATGCTGAGTGTACGGACTGCCACAATCCGCACCGCGTGACAAAGAACCGCTTGTTCAACGCCGACACCTCGATACCGGATTCCGAGGGAACGCACAACCATACCGCAGCACAGATCGCCAACAATCCGGAGCGTCATCACACCAATATCGCCTCGGGCGTGCTGCGCGGTATCACCGGCGTGGAGCCGCGCGGCTGGCCGAGCACCGAATTCGGCAGCGAGCCGACGGTCTTCGACCTGAAGCGTGGCGATCCGGGCGTGGGCGGCAGCACCGATGTGAGCGCGCCGTATGTGACGCGCGAGTACCAGATCTGCATGAAGTGCCATTCCAACTATGGCTTCGACAAGCCTCCCATGCTGGGCTACTACCCAGGCGGCACTCCGCCGGGGACGAACGCGATGTATCAGTACACCAACATGGGCATGGAATATCAGTCGCCCGACGACCATAAAGGCGAGGGTACGTCGCCCACTCCCAGCGGCGCGTTCAAGGGCGTGGCGCCGGGGCAGGGCTATAGCGTGGATTTTCAGACCGATAATCACCGTTCATGGCATCCGGTGCTGAAGGATACCGGGCGCACCATCGACGTGCGCCGTGTGGACAGTCCTAACATCTGGCGCGAGCCCTTCAATGCCGGTGTGGGCATCCAGACCATGTACTGCACCGATTGCCATGGTTCGACCACCGGCCCCGGCACGGCGGTTCCGGATGGCGGCGAGCAGGGCAATGTCTGGGGGCCGCACGGTTCGAGCAGCGACTTCCTGTTGAAGGGAGGTTGGGATGACAATACTGGCGAGAACCGTGTCAATGACATCTGCTTCAAGTGTCACAATTATGACTACTACGGCAAGAAATTCCCGCAGGGTCCGATCGCCGACAACCAGACACTCAAGAGCGGCTTTGCGCGCAACCCCAACGACGGGGCAGGGTTCGGCTGTCTGGCCGCGCAACGGGTCAACCTTCATACCGGTCATGCCCAGGTGGTGACGAATTTCCGCTGCACCTATTGCCACATCGCCGTGCCGCATGGCTGGAAGAATAAGAACTTCCTGGTCAACCTCAACGATGTCGGTCTGGAGGGCGGATTGCCGACGAGCACCCAGGTGCGTAACAACACTACCGCGCGCTACTACAACGGGCCTTACTATAATGGTTCGGTGCTGAAAGTGGCGAATTTCCGGCGCAGTGGCGAATGGATGCCGCAAAACTGCGGATCGGTGGGTGTGCCGGGCAATGGTATCCGTGGTATTAGCTGGATGAACGGCAGCGGTGGTGAGACGTGCAGTAACTTGCCATGAAAAAGTTTCTCCGCGCCTTGGGTTCCATCCGCCTGGCATTGGTGGGTATGGTGCTGCTGGGAGTGGGCGCGGCGCTGAGTTACGATAATCCGGCGGGCACCCCGGTCTGGGTGTTGGTCGCGCCGCTTGCCTTGCTGGCCATCAATCTGTTCTGCGCCATTGCCACCAACCCGCGTATCAACCGCCGTCCGGGGCTGTTGGTATTTCATCTCGGGTTGTTCGCCATTATCGTGCTGGCGGGCATCGGCCGGCTCACTCATCTCGATGGGCAACTGGAAATCACCGAAGGCAGTGCTTTTTCTCCTGATGAACTGACCGAAGTAAAGAAAGGCCCGTTTCACGGTGATGGTCTGAGCAAGGTGGCTTTTATCCAGGGAAGCTACACGGTGGAGTATAATGCCGGCATGGTGCGCGGATTGACCCACAGTCAGGTATTGATCCCCGACGGGCGTGGCGGAATGATATCCAGGGTGGTGGGCGATGATCGCCCGCTGGTGCTGGAGGGATATCGTTTTTATACGACTTACAACAAGGGCTTTGCCCCGGTGCTGACTTGGATGCCCGATCAGGGCGAGGCGATGACAGGAACGATTCACATGCCTTCCTACCCCCTGTTCGATTACAAGCAAGACAGCAACTGGACGCCGCCAGGCGGCAAGCCGCTCAGATTCTGGTTGCGACTCGATACCGGTTTGCGTCAGGACGCCGCCTGGTTGCTTGATGGCAAGAAGGCCAGCGGCGTATTGGTGGTGAATGCGGGAGAGCGGCGGGTCGAACTCCTGCCGGGGCAATCGCTGCGGCTGGAGGGCGGCAGTCTGCGCTACGAGCGCCTGACGAGCTGGATGGGTTACAAGGTGTTTTATGATCCCACCCTGCACTGGCTATTCGTCGCGTCGGTGGTGGCGATCATGGGATTGGGCGCGCATTTCTGGCGCAAATTCGGGGTGCGCATGCAGAGGACTCACGAGTCTTCCATAACCGATACCCCTGTAGCGTCGAGCGGGAGGATGCCATGAATACCTTCGGCGATATCATTGGCCGGGCCACGGAATTGCCCTGGCTGTGGGCCGGACTGGTTGCTTATGGTCTGGCGACCATCGTTGTCATTGCGGGTGTGATGAGGATGCCTCACCGCGCCGCCGGCGCGATGGCGGCCCATGACTCTTATGTCCCGAGCGAAAAAGCGCGCACCTGGCACGGTCATGAAAAGTTGGTGCTGGTGCTGGTGTCCAGCGGTGTGGCGCTGATCGCAATCGCTCTGGCCGAACGCTGGGTACGCATCGGGCACGGACCTTTCGTCAATCTCTTCGAACTGCTGATGAGCCAGTTGTTCAGTCTGGGGTTGATATTCGCCATTACCTATTGGCGTGTGCCGGCGATGCGCGCCAGCGCGGTGGTGGCCTTGCCGCTGATCTGGGTGCTGGGAATATGGGTGTTGACGTTGCAGCCCGTCGATACGCCGCTGCCGCCCACCTACCATAATGACTGGCTGTGGGCGCATGTCGGCCTGGGTAAGATCTTTCTCTCGCTGTGCCTGATCGGCACGGGCCTGGCCGGGGTGATCCTGTTGCGGCATAGTGAGCGCTTCGCGCCGTGGTTCCGCCACATGCCCGCGAACGAGGTGCTGGACGGTCTGGCGTGGCGTTTCATGCTGCTGGCGTTCATCTTTCACAGCCTGATGCTGGTGGCGGGCGCGGTGTGGGCGCAAGACGCCTGGGGGCGCTACTGGTCATGGGATGCGCTGGAAACCTCGTCCTTTCTCAATTGGCTGCTGCTCGGCATGGGCCTGCATGCCCGCTTCACCTACCGTGTGCCGCTGCGCGCCGGGGCGGTGTTGATCATCGCGGTGTTCGTGTTCGCTTTCTTCACCTACTTCGGCACGCCGTTTTACAGCGAAGCCGCGCACAAGGGCGTGATATGACGACGTCTATGGACGCCGTTGTCAATCGCGGGCCGGTCGAAGCCGCAACGTCGATTATCTCGCTGCTGCTGGTGTTGGGTATGATCGCGCTGATTGTCGGGGTGACGCGCAATCCCGCGTTTGTCCCTCCCCCGCCCGCTCCCGAGGTGATGGCCGATCCGCAAAAGGATCCGCAAGGGCACGCCCGGCAGGCGCGCATGGCGGAGATCAAGCGCCGTTTCGAGCAGGCGGTGGTGATGCTGCACGCCAGGCAATACGAACACGCCGCGACGGCCTTGCACCGCGTTTTGCAGCTTTCACCGAACCTGGTGGACGCCCATGTCAACATGGGCTACGCCTTGCTGGGGCTGAAGCGCTACAAGGAGGCGGAAGGCTTCTTCAACACCGCCACCAATCTGCGTCCCTATCAGGCCAATGCCTATTGGGGCCTGGCAGTGACCCTGGAACAACAGGGCGATCTGCCCGGCGCGCTGGGGGCGATGCGCACCTACCTGCACCTGGCGCCGCCGGAGGATCCCTACGCACGCAAGGCCCGCAGCGCGCTGTGGGAGTGGGAGAACGCCCTGGCGCGCGGCCCGCTGCCCAAGGACGAGGCGGAATTCCTGGAAAGAAAAGGCAAGGAATGGACCGAGCGCAACAATCCGGCGGTGGATATGCCTGGACGATAAGGGTACCTCCAAAAATCCGCTGAAGCCGCGATGGCTGCGTTGGAAATGCGCTCAAAATGCTCAGGTACTCCGTGTACACTCCGCTTTTGAGCGCATTTCCGCCTTGCCCTCGCGCCTTGATCGAATTTTTAGAGGTGCCCATAAGAGAATTCACCTGTAGGGTGCGTCCCACGCACCAAAGTTCAACACAGACGGTGCGCATGGCGCACCCTACAAGTTGTCAGGTTGGAAAGGACCAATATGAACGCAACATTTTCTCCGGTTAGCTGGTCGTTGGTATGCTATGCCGGCGATGAACAAAACGGCGCGGTGCCGGTGATCCGGCACGATGGCGCGACGGGAAACACCGTCGTCAAAACGCTGCGCGTTCAAACGGAAAATACTCCTGATCCGCGCTGCATTTTCCTCAATACCGCTCACGACGATAGCGTGGTATTGCTCGATCCGGTAAGCAAGGAAATCCGGTTGCAAGACGCTTTTCCGATTGATGCCCGTCCCGACCACATGTACCGCGACGCCGAACAGGCCCAGCTTTGGCTGGGTAACGACGGCGACAAGATCACCGGCGCCGATCCGCTCAATTGTGGCGAACAGGGTTCGTCGGTCACGGTGATCCAGATGGACAGCCAGGGAACGCCCGTCAAGGTACTGAAAACGCTCTGCGTCGGGCGCGGCCATCATGTGACGACCTTCACCTTCCCGTCCGCCGCTGCTCCCGCCGTGCCGCGGCGCGCTTTCATCAGCAATCTGATGGACGGCACGATTTCCGTGGTTGGCAACGATCCGGCCGATGCCGCCAGTTATCTCAAGGTGATCGCCATCATCGATCTGTGCGAGCCGGCGCGGGAAAAAGACGGCGCGAGCGGCGTGCCGAACAACGCCGCGCCGCACGGCATGGTGTATTCGCCGCTGACCGGCAAGGTCTACAACATGAACAACGGCTATGGCACCATCGCGGTGATTGATCCGCTGACCCATGCCGTGGAAGATTCCATCCACGTCGGCACCAGCACCAACGCGCTGCTCAGCCCGGACGGACGCTTCATTGTCTGCAAGGGCGCGGACAGGAAGAGTGACGAGAACCATGTCATCGGCAAGATCACCGTGCTCGACGTGGTGACCAAGGCTGTGTCCGAAACGATCGATTTGGTCGATGTTTACCCGAGTGTCTACCGCTTCTCCGCCGACGGCAGGAAGCTCTATCTGACCACCGCCTCCACCGGTAACAAGACGCAGAAAGCCAACCTGAAAATGAACACGCTGCTGGTGTTCGACAGCGCCGCTATGCCGACGCTGCGGTTGAGCAAGGAAATCACCGTCGGTATGGCCGATTGCGGCCGCCGCCCCATCGCGTTTCTGGAACAGGATGGCGTGTTCGCGCGTACCTTTGTCTCCAACCCCACCGACGGCACGGTGTCCGTCCTGGATGGCGATGAGCGGGTGCTGGAAACAGTGACCGTATCGACCCAGGCGGTACCAGCGCTGCATTTCTACAGCAAGGAAGGCAGGTTGCTGGGAGCGTGATATTGTAGATTTAAGTAAGGCGGGTTAGCGCTGTTTCCTAACCCGCCAAACGTGCGAAGCACACAAGCTCTTTTTTATAGCGCTTTTTCCATTCAATCAAAGTGAATTCGCCATGACCCCGAACAACCCTCTCCTGGAAACGACCGTCCTGCCGCGTTTTGCCCATATTCGTCCCGAGCATGTCGAGCCTGCCATCGATCAGGTGCTGACGGAGAATCGTGCGCGGGTGGAGGCGTTGCTGGCGGCGGGTGGGCCTTATACCTGGGATAATCTGGTACAGCCGCTGGAGGAGATGGGCGATCGGCTGGGGCGCGTCTGGTCGCCGGTTAGTCACATGAACTCGGTGGTGAACTCCGAGGCGTTGCGCGCGGCGTACAATGCCTGTCTGCCCAAACTCAGCGAGTATTCCACCGAGATAGGTCAGAACGAGGCGCTGTACCGCGCCTACCAATCCATTGCCGAGGGGCCGGAGTATGCACGGCTCGACACCGCGCAGAGAAAGATCATCGACAACGCGCTGCGTGATTTCCGTCTTTCCGGCATCGCCCTCAGTGCCGAGCACAAGGAGCGCTACAAGGCAATCATGCAGGAGCTGTCGGCATTGTCCAGCAAGTTCGAGGAGAATCTGCTCGATGCGACGAATGCCTGGAAGAAAGCGGTCGAAGACGAGACATTGTTAGCCGGTCTGCCTGATTCCGCCAAGGCGATGGCGCGCCAGACCGCCGGGCGCGAAGGACAAGCGGGTTGGCTGTTCACGCTGGAGTTCCCGTCGTATTTTCCGGTGATCACCTATGCCGACAACCGCGAACTGCGCCGCGAAATGTACGAGGCCTATGTGACGCGCGCCTCCGATGCCGGGCCGCACGCGGGAAGGTGGGACAATACCCCGGTGATGGAAAACATTCTGCGCTTGCGTCACGAGGCAGCGCGGTTGCTCGGTTTCGCCAATTACGCGGAGCGTTCGCTCGCCACCAAGATGGCGGCCTCCGCCGCGCAGGTGCTGGATTTTCTGCACGATCTGGCGAAGCGTTCGCTGCCCATCGCGCGCCGCGATCTGGACGAGGTGCGCGCTTTTGCTCGTGAGCGGTATGGTATGAGTGAATTGGAGGCGTGGGACATTCCTTATTACTCGGAGAAGCTGCGCCAGCACAAATATGCCATCTCGCAGGAAGAGCTCAAGCCGTATTTTCCGGAAAACCGCGCGCTGGCGGGCATGTTTGCGGTGGTACAACGGCTTTATGGTCTGGACATCCGTGAAATCGAAGGCGTCGAGACCTGGCATCCCGATGTGCGTTTCTTCGAGATTCGCGATGAGCAAGGCGAGGTGCGCGGCCAGTTTTATCTCGATCTCTACGCGCGTCCGCACAAGCGCGGCGGGGCATGGATGGACGAGTGCATGACGCGCAAGCGCACCGCGCACGGCGTGCAGATTCCGGTGGCCTATCTCACCTGCAATTTCTCGCCGCCGATCGGCGGCGATCCCGCGCTGTTCACCCACGATGAGGTGCAGACGCTGTTCCATGAATTCGGCCACGGCCTGCACCACATGCTGACCCGTGTCGACTATCCCTCGGTGGCTGGCATCAGCGGCGTGCCATGGGACGCGGTGGAGCTGCCCAGCCAGTTCATGGAAAACTGGTGCTGGGAGCGCGAGGCATTGGATCTGATCGCCGGCCATTACCAGACCGGCGCGCCGCTGCCGCAGGCTATGTTCGAAAAAATGATCGCGGCGAAGAATTTCCAGTCAGGCATGCAGATGGTGCGGCAACTGGAATTCTCGATCTTCGACTTCCGCCTGCACTTGGAATACGACCCGGCCAGAGGCGGGCGCATCTACGAGATCCTCGACGAGGTGCGCCGGCAAGTGGCGGTGATCCGGCCGCCGTCCTTCAACCGCTTCCCGCACAGTTTCGGCCATATCTTCGCCGGCGGCTA
>SBBG01000181.1 GCA_005240065.1 Gammaproteobacteria bacterium
ATGGGTTCCGGTTCGGCCAGCGGCGACGATCGCGCGCGCCGCGCTGCCGAAGCCGCCATCGCCAGCCCCTTGCTGGAGGATATCAACCTGTCCGGCGCGCGCGGCATCCTGGTGAACGTCACCGCCGGCATGGACATGTCGATCGGCGAATTCGAAGAAGTCGGCAACATCATCAAAGAGTTCGCCTCGGAGAACGCCACTGTGGTGGTGGGTACGGTTATCGACCCCGACATGGTCGACGAACTGCGTGTTACCGTGGTCGCCACGGGTCTGGGCGGACGCGAAGAAGCGGCCGAGAAGCCGGTCAAGCTGGTTTACCAGCAAGCTGTTCAGGGCTTGGGCGCCGAGCATGGCCGGGGACATGCTGTCCATGCCGGTGAGCAGCACGTCGCGCCCTCGCTGCTTGGCGATGTCGATTACGGCAGATTCGACCGCCCGACCGTGATGCGCAACCAGGCGGTGGCCAGCCGTCAGGTGCAAGCCGTCAATCTCGACGCCAATCTCGACTACCTGGACATTCCGGCGTTTTTGCGCCGTCAGGCGGATTGAACCTGAAAACGGCGGCCGGATCTTCCTGCCGCCGTCCAAGGGGTTGCGGTTGCTAGGCGGGATTTCAAAGCTGTGATAACATGGTATAGATAATATCAAGGTTTGTTGATGGATCCAGAGAGGTTAAGGGTTCCCATGGATTCATTCAGCCACCATTCATTGGACTCACGTTATTTTGAAGCAATGAAGCAACGCACTTTGAAAAACGTCATCCGGGCGACCGGCGTCGGATTGCACAGCGGCGAGAAGGTGTTTCTGACGCTACGGCCCGCTGCGGCCGACACCGGCATCGTGTTTCGCCGGATCGATCTCGATCCTCCGGTGGAGATCGCCGCCCGTCCGGAACATGTTGGTGACACTCGTCTTTCCACTACGCTGAAAAACGGCGTGGTATCGGTCGCCACGGTGGAGCACCTGCTCTCGGCATTGGCGGGACTGGGCATCGACAACGCCTATGTCGATCTCAGCGCCGCCGAAGTGCCGATCATGGATGGCAGCGCCGGTCCATTCGTGTTTCTCATCCAGTCCGCCGGCGTGGAAGAGCAGAACGCGCCCAAACGGTTTATACGCATCAAGAAAACGGTGATCGTCGAAGAAGACGATAAATGGGCTCGTTTTGATCCCTTCGACGGCTTCAAGGTGTCTTTCAGTATTGATTTCGACCACCCCGCCTTCAAGGATCGCAGCCAGGAAGTGACGGTGGATTTCTCCACCTCCTCCTTCGTCAAGGAAGTGAGCCGCGCCCGCACCTTTGGCTTCATGCGAGATATCGAGATGCTGCGCAAGGCCAATCTGGCCTTGGGCGGCAGCCTGGACAACGCCGTCGTCGTCGACGATTACCGCATCCTCAACGAAGACGGTTTGCGTTACGAGGACGAGTTCGTCAAGCACAAAATCCTCGACGCCGTGGGCGATCTCTACCTGCTGGGACATAGCCTGATTGGCGCGTTTCGCGGCCACAAATCGGGTCATCGCCTGAACAACCGCCTGCTGCGCGCCTTGTTGGCCGATGAAAGCGCCTGGGAACTGGTGACCTTTGAAGATAGCCAATCTGTCCCCATATCGTTCATGCAGTTGGTGCAGGCGGGTTAATCCCCCCTCTCCCAGAAGAGAGAGCGTAGCTACTGGGTGAGGGTTCCGCAATCAAGCGCGTAATTTCCCGTGCCGCGCCAGCCTGAGTAGCGAGGCGCGTAACGTGGGGTCTGTGATCGCGCCGGCGACATCGTCCAGCAGCTTGGCGGTGTCTTCCGACATCCGCGCGTGACGTGTTTTTTTTGCCGGCGTCGTGGCGATACCGGTGGGTTTGACCTTGACGTTGATGGTTCGCAACTGTTGCAGACCCGGCTGGCACCGCAAACGCTCCAGCATGACAGGCGCGCTGTAGCGTAGTTTCATTGCCCAGGCGGGCGAGTCGGCATGCAGCAGCAGGATGTCGTCTCTGAGGTTGGCGGCTTGGCAATGCTGATTCAGCGGCGGCGGGAGTTGTTCCCGCAGCATCTTGTTCAGGTCTTCCAGCCGGCGGACGTGAGCGAGCAGCGGGCCGAGGGATTCGGAGCCGCTTTTCAGCAGTCCGGCCAGACGTTTGGGCGCCGTGATGGGCATACGATTAGTAGAATGATGAAACAACGTACGAGTTAACCGCCGGCTAGAGGGGGCTTCTAAAAATTCGATCAAGCTGCGAGGGCAAGGCGGAAATGCGCGAAAAAGCGGAGTGTACACGCAGTATATGAGCATTTTGAGCGCATTTCCAACGCCGCCATCGTGGCTTCAGCGAATTTTTAGAAGTGCCCTAAAGCATTTTCTATCCTTTGCCCTCTAATCCACCCTATCTATTATCACATGGTTACTAAATTCCTGAGTAAGATTTTCGGCAGCCGCAACGAGCGGCTGGTGAAGGGCATGCAAGGCGTGGTGGCGAAGATCAACGCGCTTGAGCCGCAGTTCGCCGCGCTTTCCGACGATGCGCTGCGTGCCAAGACCGATGAATTCCGCGCGCGCCTGGCCAAGGGCGAGACGCTGGACGATCTCTTGCCCGAAGCCTTCGCCACAGTGCGCGAGGCGGGCAAGCGCGTGCTCAACATGCGCCACTTCGATGTGCAGTTGATCGGCGGCATGGTGCTGCATAAGGGCAAGATCGCCGAAATGCGTACCGGCGAGGGCAAGACGCTGGTGGGAACGCTGGCCGTTTACCTCAATGCGCTGCCCGGCAAGGGCGTGCATGTGGTCACCGTCAACGACTATCTGGCGCGCCGCGACTCCAGTTGGATGGGGCGACTGTATGGCTTTCTCGGATTGACGACCGGGGTCATTATTTCCGGCCAGGATTCGGCGGCCAAACGCGCCGCCTATGCTGCCGACATCACCTACGGCACCAACAACGAATTCGGTTTCGATTATCTGCGCGACAACATGGCGTTCAGCACCGCCGACCGCGTGCAGCGCCCGTTGTATTTCGCTGTGGTGGACGAGGTGGACTCGATCCTGATCGACGAGGCGCGCACGCCGCTGATCATCTCCGGCCCGACCGACGACAATTCCGACTTGTACCAGAAGATCAATGTCCTCATTCCCGAGTTGACCAAGCAGGAAGTCGAGGAGGGGCCGGGCGATTATTCCGTGGACGAGAAGGCGCGCCAGGTCTATCTCACCGAGGAAGGGCATGCCCACGCCGAGGAACTGTTGAGCAACGCTGGTTTGTTGCGCGAGGGAGAAAGCCTCTACGACGCCGCCAACATCAGCCTGATGCACCACCTCAACGCCGCCCTGCGCGCCCACGCGCTGTATCATCGCGATGTCGAATACGTGGTGAAGGACGGAGAGGTCATCATTGTCGATGAATTCACCGGACGCCTGATGGCGGGCCGTCGCTGGTCGGATGGCTTGCACCAGGCGGTCGAGGCCAAAGAAGGGGTACGCATTCAGAACGAGAACCAGACGCTGGCCTCGATCACCTTCCAGAATTATTTCCGGCTCTACGACAAACTCTCCGGCATGACCGGCACCGCCGACACCGAAGCCTACGAGTTCCAGCAGATCTACGGTCTGGAAGTGGTGGTGATTCCAACCAACCGGCCAATGATTCGCCAGGATATGGGCGATTTGGTCTATCTCACCGCCAAGGAAAAATTCGCCGCCATCATCAGCGATATCAAGGACTGCCAAAGCCGCGGTCAGCCGGTGCTGGTCGGTACGGCCTCCATCGAAACTTCCGAATATCTGTCGCGCCTGCTGACGTCGGAGAAGATCAAGCACCAGGTGCTCAACGCCAAGCAGCACGAGCGCGAGGCGGAAATCGTCGCCCAAGCCGGTCGCGCCGGCGCGGTGACCATCGCCACCAACATGGCCGGCCGCGGCACCGACATCATGCTCGGCGGCAGCCTGGAGGCGGAGATAGCCGCGCTAAAAGATCCCAGCGAGCAGGTTGTGCAGAACCTGCGTGCGGAATGGCAGCAGCGCCATGACCAAGTGCTGGCGTTAGGCGGACTGCACATTATCGGCACAGAGCGGCACGAGTCGCGGCGCATCGATAACCAGTTGCGCGGCCGCTCCGGCCGCCAGGGCGATCCGGGTTCGAGCCGCTTCTACCTGTCGCTGGAAGATAATCTGATGCGCATTTTCGCTTCCGACCGTGTGACCGCCATCATGCAGAAGCTTGGCATGCAGGAGGGCGAGGCGATCGAGCATCCCTGGGTCACCAAGGCGATCGAGAACGCCCAGCGCAAGGTGGAAGGGCACAACTTCGATATCCGCAAGCAGCTCCTGGAATACGACGATGTTGCCAACGACCAGCGCAAGGTGATCTACGAGCAGCGCAACGAGTTGATGGCATCCGAGGATGTCTCGCAGACCATCGCCGCGATTCGCTCGGGTGTGCTCAACGGACTGATCGATCAGTACATCCCGCCGGAGAGCCTTGACGAGCAGTGGGATATACCCGGTCTCGAGGAGGCGCTGGAGTCGGAATTCGGCCAGCGCCTGGATGTTTCCGGCTGGCTGGAGGCCGATCACGATCTCCATGAGGAAACGCTGCGCAAACGGATCATCGACGAGGTGGAACAGGCCTATGCCGCCAAGGAAGCCCAAGCCGGCGTCGCGGTGATGCGCCATTTCGAAAAGGCCGTGATGCTACAAGTGCTTGATACGCACTGGAAAGATCACCTGGCGGCGATGGATCACTTGCGTCAGGGCATCCATCTGCGCGGTTACGCGCAAAAAAACCCCAAGCAGGAATACAAGCGTGAAGCCTTCGAGATGTTCGGTGCCATGCTCGACAATATCAAGCGCGAGGTCATCTCCATCTTGTCCAAGGTGCAGGTACGTGCCGAGGAGGACGTGCAAGCGGTGGAAGAACAGCGCCGCTCCCATGCGCCCATGCACTTCGAGCATGCCCAGGCCAGTGCCATGAGCGGTACTACGTCGGACGAGCCCGGCGCCGGTGAGGAAGAGCACACCCCCTTCGTGCGCGAAGGGCGCAAGGTCGGCCGCAACGAACCGTGCCCGTGCGGCTCCGGGCAGAAGTACAAGCATTGTCATGGCAAGCTGGTGTGACAAAAGGCAATGCGATTTGCTCAAACGATGAGCAAGTCGATGTAGGGCGGGCTGCAATCCGCCAACTGTGCCATCAGGCATACAAAAAAAGCTTGTGTGCTTCGCACGCCTGGCGGGTTACGCAAAAAACGCTAACCCGCCCTACTTTATATTTGTGGTGTTGGATCTCAAAGGGGGCTTTTGGCCCTTTTGTTTTTTGGCGTATTCCTGCTGGGGATTTATTTTTAAGTTATTGATTTTCAATGTTGTTTATTGAAAAAGGTTCCCGTCACCCCCTCTTTCCTGTATAATCCCTTCCCATAAACCTGCAAGGATGTCCCATAGGTTTAAGTCTGGAGACCTCCGAAGAGCCTCGGTTTCGAGGCGTCGGATCGCACGGCCATAACGCGGTTTTGGCTGTGCTTACAAAAGGCAATTCGGTTGTTGCTTTGACTTTTGGAAGGTATTTCCCATGCCCGCGAGGCCACTACTGTTGGTGGTCTCTTTGAACGATGGGTTTTTTGGAGGGTGATTATTATGAAGCCGGCGATTCGAAATATCTTTCCCGGCGTGATGATTTTCCCGATCGTCACGGCAGCCCTGCTGGTGGGTACGGCGGTTTGGCTGGCGCAATGGCACAATCTGCATAACGCGGCGGCGACATCTCCGCTGATGACCGCCACTCCGCTTGCCGAGGGGGCGGCGCCCGAGCGGGTGGAGTTGCAGAGGGTGAAGGTCAAAAGCGTTGCCGAGATGGAGCGCCTGTTCCATTCGCTCGATTACGCTTGGCCCCCTGCGGCGGGTAAGACCGTGCCACGCATTGCCATCGAGGCTTTTCCGGCGGACATGAGCCGGATATCCGACCCGCGTCACAGAAAATCCCTGTTTTTACGCTCCTTGTTGCCGATCGTGCTGGCGGAGAACGAGCACATCCGCCAGGAGCGCGCTTATGCTGTCCGCTTGTTTGCGGATGGCTTGCCTGCCGCCGGTACGGCGGAGCGCCGCTGGCTGGATGAGCGCATGAAGCGGTACCGCATCCGCGGTTCTCTGGCGCACAAAGCGGTGCGTGATCAATTGATGCAACGCCTCGATGTCGTGCCCGTTTCACTGGCTTTGGCGCAGGCCGCCAGCGAAAGCGGCTGGGGGATGTCCCGCTTCGCCCTGGAGGGAAACAACCTGTTCGGTCACGTCACCGCCAACGAAAGCAAAGGGATGATTCCGCAGGGGCGTCCCGAGGGTTTGCGGCTGGCGATGCGCAGCTTCCCGTCGGTGCGCGACTCGGTGCGCGCTTATGTGGATAATCTCAACAGCAGCCGTGTTTACAGCGATTTGTGGAGTATTCGAGATCGCCTGCGCCATACCGCCGCGTCGCTGGACCCCATCTCTCTGGCCGCCGGCCTGCTTGCCTATTCCGAGCGCGGGCAGGATTATGTGGAGGATATCCGCACCATCATCCGCAACAACCGGCTGACCACACTGTTGCGTCATGTCGATCTGCGTTCGGAGCTGAAGCTGGCGGACGCTACGGAGCTGGCGCCTCTGCCGGCGCGGCGGCAGCGTGGCGAATCCAGAAATGGCTGAACCAGTAATGGCGGCCGGGCTGGCTGGACGGCGCCGAGCAGTTGTAGCGGCTGTTTCCCGCGTTTAGCGGCCGGGTGGCGCGCACGGCGAAGCGCCTCGCCGCCCGGTCGATCCATTCTATCCTCGCCTCTCCCTGTCCGCTGACGAAGCACGCCAGTTTGTCCAGCCTGGCGTCGCTTTGCGCCAGCGTCACCACCATGCGGGGCCGTTTGTCCGCGCCCAGCAGCGGCTCCCACGGTTCCACTTCTGTTACCGGCAACGCCAGGCTGGCTGCCTTGGTGCGGAATTCCTTGATGCTGGCATGAGTTTCGGAGATGGGGTAGCGCGGCAGCGCGCGCAGATCGGAATAGGATCCCGCCGGTCCCGACTGTTCTCCGATCCCCGCATAGCCAAGATCTTTCACGATCTCCGCCAAGGCGGTGTCGTACTCGCCGTAAGGATAGGAAAACAGCTTGGGCGCGCTACCCAGTTCCTTTTCAATACGGCGCTGGGCATGGATGATGTCGGCACGCGCCCGTTGTTCCCACGTCGTCACGTCTTCCCCCTTGCGCTTGCGGATCAGGTGGTCGTGCCGCGTCGATTGGTTGGCGAAACTGCCGCCGTGTTTTTGCATCTCGCGCATCTGTTCCCAGCTTATGTAAGCCGGCAGGCGCTGGTCGATGGCGTCGGTGTAGATGAATACCGTAAAAGGCCAGCCGCGCTTGCGTAGGCGCGGATAGGCATGGGTGTAAGTGGAAATATGCCCATCGTCGATGGTGATGGCGACCGTTTTGCCGGGGATCGGCTGTGACGCGCGCAGATGCTCGACAATCCGTTCCAGCGGCCATACCTGATAGCCGTTGTTTGCCAGGTAATCGAGGTGCGCGTCGAATTGGGCGAGGCTGACGTTGGTGCCGGGGTGCTTGGCAACGCCGAAATGGTTGTACATGAATATCACCGCGTGGGAATTTGCGGCGATGCACGGCAAGCCGGCGCCGAGACAGAAGATCAACAGTAAAAGGCGCGACGGGGATTTCAAGCTGGCGACCGCTTCATCACCACAAAGCTATACCGGTAGGGGTTCGCCTCGTCCGGCTGATGATCGGTACGTTCGATCTCCTGCCACTGTGTGGGGTCGTATGCGGGAAACCAGGCGTCCCCCGTGAAATTCTCATGAATCAGGGTGAGATAGAGGCGGTCGGCGCGGGGCAGGAGTTGTTCGTAAAATGAGGCGCCTCCGATCACCATGATCTCTTCGCTGTTGCTGCATGCGGCCAGGGCTTCGTCGATGGAGTGGGTAACGACGCATCCCGGTGCCTGATAGCCCCGGTCGGCGGTGACGATGATGTTGGTCCGTCCCGGCAGCGGCTTGCCGATGGATTCATAGGTCTTGCGGCCCATGAGTATCGGTTTGCCCATGGTGATCTTCTTGAAGTGCTTGAGGTCGGCGGGCAGGCGCCACGGCAGGGCGTTGTCGATGCCGATGACGCGGTTGTCGGCCATGGCGGCGATGAGGGAGATGATCATCGGGTCTAAACCGCCACCGGGGCTTTGATCGGCGGATGCGATTGATACCCTGTCAATTCGAAATCCTCATATTTGAAATCGAAAATCGAGGTAATGGCCGGATTGAGTTTCATCTGCGGCAGGGGGTAGGGTTCACGCGACAGTTGCAGCTCGGTCTGTTCGAGGTGATTCAGATAGAGGTGACAATCGCCGCCGGTCCAGATGAATTCGCCGGGTTGCAACCCCGCGACCTGCGCGACCATCAGGGTGAGCAGGGCGTAGGAGGCGATGTTGAACGGCACGCCGAGGAAGATGTCGGCGCTGCGCTGATAAAGCTGGCAGGAGAGGCGGTCGCCGGCGACGTAGAACTGGAAGAAGGCATGACAGGGCGGCAGGGCCATGTTGTCGATCTCGCCGACGTTCCAGGCGCTGACGATGAGGCGGCGCGAGTCGGGGGTGGACTTGATCTGCTCGATCACCTGGCTGATCTGGTCGATGTGCCGCCCGTCCGGCGCGGGCCAGGATCGCCACTGGTAGCCATAGATGGGGCCGAGATTGCCATGCTCGTCGGCCCACTCGTCCCAGATGGTCACGCCATTTTCTTTCAGATAACGGATGTTGGTATCACCGCGCAAAAACCACAGCAGCTCGTGGATGATGGATTTCAGGTGCAGTTTCTTGGTCGTCACCACAGGAAAGCCCTGGCGCAGATCAAAGCGCATCTGGTAGCCGAACACACTCAGCGTGCCGGTGCCGGTGCGGTCTTGCTTGCGGATGCCATGTTCTTTGACATGGCGCATCAATTCCAGATATTGCCGCATCTCAACTATTCTCGTGTATCTTTATATTGGCGTCTGCCTTGTTTATATAAGCCCACCACAACAAGCCAACGCCGCCCAGGATCATCGGTGTCGACAGCACTTGTCCCATCGTCAGCCAGCCGAAAGCAAGATAGCCCAGTTGCGCATCGGGCTCGCGCACGAATTCCACGATGAAGCGGAACAGGCCGTAAAAGATGAGGAACATACCGGAAACGGCCATGGCCGGGCGCGGCTTGCGGGAGAAGAACCACAGGATCAGGAACAGCACCATGCCTTCGAGGAAGGCCTGATAGAGCTGTGAAGGGTGGCGCGGCAGCTCGCCGGCCTGGGGGCTGGGGAAGACCATCGCCCACGGCGCATCGCTGACCTTGCCCCACAGCTCGCCGTTGATGAAATTGCCGATGCGTCCTGCGCCCAGGCCGATGGGGACCAGCGGCGCGAGAAAATCCGTTACCTGGAAGAAGGTCTTGTGGGTTTTGCGCCCGAGCAGCCACATCGCCACCAGCACGCCGATCATGCCGCCGTGGAAGGACATGCCGCCTTCCCAGATCTTCAGCATTTTCAGCGGTTCGTGCAGGTAGACCGGCAGATCGTAAAACAGGATGTAGCCGATGCGCCCGCCGAGCACCGCGCCGAGGGCGCCATAGAACACCATGTCGCTGACTTGTTCGGCATTCCACAGCGAACCGGGCCGGCTGGCGCGCAACCGTCCCAGCCACCACGCCGCCGCGAAGCCCACCAGGTACATCAGTCCATACCAATGGACTTTGATCGGGCCGAGATCGAGGGCGATGGGGTCGATGTTGGGGTAGGTTAGCATGGTGATAAGTATAGCATTGCCTGAGGTGGTTATATCCTCGGCAACACCCGTGCGTTGAATGCTTTGAGATAGTCGGTCTCGGGGATGGCTGGATGCACCGGATGGTCCGGCCCCTGGTGACCCTGTTCGAGGATTTGCAGGTTGCGATCGATGTGCCGCGAGGCGGTGAGCATCGCATTCGATAACTCGGCGCGCGACAGATGGAACGAACACGAGCATGAAATCAGGATGCCATCCTTGGCGAGCACCTGCATCGCCTGCTGGTTGATGCGCTGATAGGCTTCAAGGCCGGCGCGCAGGTCTTTCTTGCGTTTGATGAAGGCGGGGGGATCGAGAATCACGACATCGAATTTCTCGCGTTCGGCGCGTAAGGACTTCAAGGCTTCGAAGGCGTTGCCCTGCAAGGTTTTGACGTGCTCCGCCACGCCGTTGAGCGCGGCATTGTGGTGGACATGTTGCAAGGCGGCCTCAGAACTGTCTACGCACAGCGCCTCATTCGCCCCGGCCGCCGCAGCCTGTACGCCCCAGCCGCCAATATAGCTGAACACGTCGAGCACACGCTTGCCCTGTACGTAATGTTGCATGCGGGCGCGGTTCATGCGGTGGTCGTAGAACCAGCCGGTCTTTTGTCCGGTGAGCAGGGGCGCGGCGAAGCGCACGCCGTTTTCCTCCAGTTCCACGGTCTCCGGCATCGTACCGAATGCGGTCTCCACATAGCTTTCCAATCCTTCCACTGCGCGGCTGGCGCTATCGTTGCGCAGCACGATGGCCGCGGGCTTCAACACCTGTTGCAGCGCGGCGATGATGTCGTCCTTGCAGCGCTCCATCCCCGCCGTGGTGATCTGTGCCACCAGCACATCGCCAAAGCGGTCCACCACCAGGCCGGGCAGACCATCGCTGTCGCCGAAGGCCAGCCGGTAATACGGTTTGTCGAACAGCCTCTCGCGCAGCGATAGTGCGACGTTGAAGCGATGCGCCAGCAGCGATTTGTTCAATGCCAGTGCAGGGTCGCGGCTCACCAGCCGGGCACAGA
Organism: Gammaproteobacteria bacterium; assembly: GCA_005240065.1. Taxonomy (GTDB): domain Bacteria; phylum Pseudomonadota; class Gammaproteobacteria; family Ga007554; genus SBBG01. Next base: position 10,817 of record SBBG01000181.1, read on the forward strand.
TCAGCGAGTACGGATTCACATAACCGCTGCCCAGCGCTGTGCCGCGATGGTCCTGGATTTCGACCGGCTGGCCGGGTTCGAAGGCGGTGAGCGGCGTGCTGTCCACATCCACTTCGTTGCTGAACACCCATAAGTGACCGGCGCGCAGGCGGCGATCTTCGTCTTTTTTCAGGCGCAGGGGGGCGAGGGTCATGGCCGGTTTCTCGGTTGGGGAATCTTGGCTTATGGCTGAATGAGCTTCAGTTTTGGGAAATAATTCTGGTATCGCTGGCCGTTTCGCGTAATGAGTGGAATGTCGAGTATGGCCGCATGGGCGCCGATGTAGAAATCGGGCAAAGGTGAACGGCGCGCGCCGCCGGATCGGCTATATTTGAGAAAACATTTACCAGCCAGGAAGCCGGCTTCCCACGGGAGCGGTTCGCGGCGGAAGAATTCGACCGGCAACGCTTCGTCAAGTTCCTCGATGCGAGTAAAGCCGATGGAGATTTCGCTGTAGATGATCGGGTTGATGACAAAGGCGTGATCCTCCGCCAGGGTTTCCAGTTGTGTGGCGGACCACTCGTACCATGCGGGATCCTGCGTGACGATATCCAGAATGACATTGCTGTCCACCAATATTTTATTCACGACGGACCCCGGTTCAATCTTTGCGCGTCAGGGCCATGATGTCGTCGGTGCTGAGGTGCGCTGTGGCTTTGCCCCGCATCGTCTGGATCAAGCGCCGCCCGCGTTTGGAGGGTGTGTCCGCCTTTCGCAGAATGGCGGTGTCGCCTTTGATGCTGAACGCCACTTCGCTATCGGGCAAAAGCCCAAGCTTCTCGCGGATTTCGATGGGAATGGTAACTTGGCCTTTGCTGGTGATGCGCATGGGGTGAGCCGTGAGTAAGGATTGATAAAGTAAGAGTAAGAGATGCCAGGTGGGTTGTCAAATCGACTATTATATATCTTGATAATATATATCAATTTGATATAAAGTTTGATTGTCAATCTTCATAATCGAGGCGACAATATGCCAGTCCAGATAGCAATTCACCTTTACAGCGCCTTGCTGGCGCTGGGTTTGGGCGTGGTGATGCTGCTGATGCGCAAAGGCACGGCGCGGCATCGGGGTTTTGGGCGTGTCTGGGTGCTGGTGATGGCGATTACAGCGACGAGTTCATTCTGGATTCGTGAAATCGGCGGTTTGTGGGGTTTCAGTTGGATACATCTTCTCTCGATCTATACGCTTTACGGGTTGGCCTCAGCGGTGTATTTCATTCGCGCTGGCAAGATCGTTGAACATCGCCGGGCGATGATCGGGGTATTCGTCGGCGTGAGTGTGGCGGGTTTGCTGGCGCTGCATCCCGAAAGGCGGCTGGGTGCTTTTATTTTCGGGGGTTGATTGATGGATACAAGAACACTCTGTCTGGGGGCGCTCAGCTTGTGCGATGCGACCGGCTACGATATCAAGAAGCTTTTCGAGGAGGCGTTCAGTCATTTTTTCAGCGCGGGGTATGGTTCGATTTACCCTGCATTGGAGAAATTGACCGAGGAGGGCAAGGTATCCTGCCGGCGGCAGGAGCAGGAAAAGCGTCCTGATAAAAAAATCTATTCGCTTACGGAGGCGGGCCGTGCGGCACTTGTTGAGGAGTTGGTGAATACGCCGCCGCGCGAGAAGCTCCGTTCGGAATTTCTGGTGCTGATGTTTTTCGCTCATCTTCTGCCACCGCCGCGTCTGACGGAGATGTTGCAACAGCGCCTCGATGAAAGCCGCGCTGTGCTAAAAATACTGGAAGATCTCGACCGTCGCGAAGGCATGCCGCCCGGTATCAAATTCACTATCCAGTATGGCCTGGCGACGACCAAGGCGGCGATCGAGTGTATCGAGGCTTATCATGAGTCCTTGCCGCGCGAGGTTTATGGAGGGCACTTCTAAAAATTCGCTGAAGCCGCGATGGCGGCGTTGGAAATGCACTCAAAATGCTCATGTGCTACGTGCACACTCCGCTTTTGAGTGCATTTCCGCCTTGCCCTCGCGTCTTGATCGAATTTTTAGAAGCGCCCTGAAGCGGATTCCGCCGCAGCCAAACACCCTGCCAACCCCTCCTCCAGCGTGGGATAAAGCAATTCCACGCCGAGTTCCCGCAGCATTTTGCGATTGTCGATGCGTTTTGATTCTTCCAGGAACGACAGCATTCCGGGGCTGAGACGGTGGCGCGCTTCGGCCATGGAGATGGCGGGCAGGCGGGGCAGGGCGAGCAGGTCGGCGACGCGGTGGAAATAGTCGGTCATGGTCGTGGGGTGGCCGTCGCTGACGTTATAGACCTCTCCTGCTCGGCCCTGCTCGGCGGCGGCGATGCAGATGCGCGCCAGGTCGTCGGCGTGGATGCGGTTGCTGTAGGGGGATTCTTCTTCGCAGACCACCGGTATGCCTTGTTTGATACGGTCCACCGGAAGACGGCCGGGGCCATAGATGCCCGGCACGCGCAGGATCACCACGGGCACGCTGGTGTCGTTTTGCCAGTCGCGCAGGGCATTTTCGGCGTCGAGCCGCCGCGCACCGCGCGCGCTACGGGGGTGGGCGGGCGTTTCTTCCGTGATCCATGCCTCCTGGCAATCGCCGTAGACGCCAGTGGTGCTGATGTAGACGATCCTTTTGGGCGGATTCTCCGGTGTCAGTGCGGCAAGCGTGGAGCGCAGGCGCGGATCGGCGTCTCCTTCACCGGGGGGCGGGGCGAAGTAGAACAGCAGCGCATCTTTCACCGGCAGGTTGCGCAGCGAAGCGGGTTGATCGAGGTCGCTGTTGATAGGTCTGATCCCGTTATCAGTCAGCAATCGCACGCTTTGTGGCGTGCGCGCCAGTGCGCTCACCGTGCCGCCGCGCGCGTTCCACAATGCTGCCACGCGCCGGCCAATGTCGCCGCAGCCGATGATGAAGGCGTGATTCATTGTTGTCTCTCAAGGTAAAATGCACTCATATAGCATAGTAATATCATGTCATGACTTTCAAAGTGCATATTCCGGCCAGCCGGTGTGATTTCACCGTCGAGGAAGGCGAAGACCTCATCACAGCGGCGATCCGCCAAGCGGTGGCGTTGCCCTATAGTTGCCGTAATGGTCAGTGCGGTGCGTGCAAGGGCAAGGTTCTGGAAGGCCGGGTCGATTACGGTCTCTATTCACCCTATGCCCTGAGCGAGCAGGACATAGGCGCGGGTCAGGCGTTGTTCTGTCAGGCGAAGCCACTCACTCATCTTGCCATAGAACCCCGCCAGCGCGAAGCCGCGCAGGACGTTATAGTGAAGAAATTGCCGTGCCGGGTGGAAAAGATGGAGCGGCTGACGGATAGTGTGATGCGTCTTTATCTCAAGTTGCCCAGCACCGAACGTCTGCCATTTTCCGCCGGGCAATATCTCGACATCGTTCTGCGCGACGGGCGCAGGCGCAGTTTTTCCATCGCCAATGCGCCGCACGAGGCCGGACTCATCGAATTGCACATCGGCCGGATCGAGGGCGGAGAATTCACCGGTCATGTCTTCGGCGGCATGAAGGAAAAAGACATTCTGCGCATCGAGGCGCCGCTGGGCGATTTCACACTGCGCAAGGACTCGCCACGTCCCATTCTCTTCCTGGCCGCCGGCACCGGGTTCGCCCCCATCAAGGGCATCATCGAGGACGCCCTGATGCAGGGAGAACGGCGGCCGATGTGCCTGTATCGGGGTGCCGCCGTCCCCGGTGATCTTTACCTGGAGCAACAGGTGCGCGGCTGGTTGAGCGAGGCGAAAAATCTGGAATACATCCCCGTGCTGTCGCGCCCCGAAGGGGGCTGGCGAGGGCGCAGCGGCTATGTGCAAGAAGCCGCCGCCGCCGATTTTTCCACGCTTGGCGATTTCGATGTCTACGCCAGCGGCCCGCCCGCCATGGTCAACGCCGCCCGGCAGATCTGTCTGGCGCGTGGGCTTCCCCCGGAACGCTTCTACTTCGATGCCTTTGAATTCGCGCGACGGTGATGGGGTGCGGGGCGGTCGGTAGTGTCCGTGCGGGTATTGTTCACCCGCACCGGGCGCTATAGACTAGAAGCAGCGTTTCCCCATTTCAAGAGAGTTATCTCCATGTCCATCGCCAAGGAAAAGCCCGTTTTCACTCCCGAAGCTTATCTGGAGTGGGAAAAGCATAATGAGATCAAGCACGAATATCTCGATGGCGATGTCTTCGCCATGACCGGGGCGAAGGACGCGCATGTGACAGTGGCGCTCAATCTGGCCGCTTTGCTGAAAAACCACTTGAGGGGCGGACCCTGTCGCGTCTACATCTCCGACATGAAAGCACAGGTAGAACAGGCTAACGCCTTTTTCTACCCTGACGTGATGGTGAGTTGTGACGAGCGTGATCGGCAGACGGACTACTTCAAGCGCTATCCCACGCTCATCGCCGAAGTCCTGTCGGAATCCACCGCCGCTTTCGACCGTGGCCGCAAGTTCGCTTTCTACCGCATGCTCGAAAGCCTGCGGGAATACGTCATCATCGATCCGGACACCCTCAGCCTGGAATGCTTCCGCCGCGACGGGAACGGGCATTGGGTGCTCTACCCCTTCGGGCCGGGCGAGGAAGTGGATCTGGCCAGCGTCGGTTTCAGTGCGCCGATCGAAGTGTTTTACGAGGGTGTGGACATGGATACTGGGCAAAACCGGTAAAAGGCTTGTCCTTCGTGCCGGACATATCGGAGGACGGTGCATGATCGCGGCATAATTCCATTTCGCAATAATGAAAGTGAAATATCGTAGGGTGCGTTCCACGCACCATTACCATTGGTGCGTGGAACGCACCCTACAAAATTATTGTCGTTTTTAACGCAAATTGGAATAAGCCATCGCCAATACCTTGCCAAGCGTTTGGTTGTCTTAAATACGCAATAATCATGTTGTTTTTGCTATCATTGATCCAGTGATCAACGATCTTGCGCATACGCCCTGTTTGAGAAAAGTAAGACGGAGGGGACTTGCGGCTGTTTCTTATAGCATTTTAGAAGTGCCCTTTAGAAAATCATCCAATACGCCGGAGATATGATGACAGGTAAAGACCCGAAGGACCTTACAGAAAAAACCCGCGATATAACAGATAATTACCAGGAAGATGAGGTCGGCCTGATCGATTTATGGCGAGTGATCGTCAAAAGAAAAAAGATGATTATTGCGAGTATGCTGTCGGTGCTGGTGGTGGTGGTTTTATGGATGGCCATTACCAAGCCGGTTTACGAAAGCCGCGCCGTGCTAGGAGTGGGTCAGGTGGGTCAGGTGGGTCAGGTAGAAGCGCCGCAGCTTCTTGTGCAGCGACTGAAGGAGGAATACCGGGTCAAGGATGAAAGCGAAGGCGTGACAAAGCTGCCCGCCATCAAGGAAGTGAAGACTATGGAAAAGACTTTGCCCAATGGGGTCGAAATCACGGCGCAGGCTCACAACGCAGAAGAGGCGCGGCAGTTTCTTGCGGGCGTGATGGCAAAGGTAATCCGGCAGCATCAGAAGCTGTTTACCATGGCGCGCGATGAGCAGCAGAAGCAGCTGGAGATGTTACAGAAACGGCGTGACGATATCGAGCAGATCCTGTTGCTGGTAAGGCACAGGATGTCCACTACTGCGGGAAGTGACGCGGCGCTGGCGGGTTTGCTCACGCTCGAGCAAGAGCGGCTGCTTCAGCAATTGCCGCAGATAGAGCAGCAGCAGGTTGCGTTGAGACTGGCAATGTCCGAACTGCAATCCAAGCCCACCGTGCTGCTTCGCCAGCCGACGCTGCCCGTCAAGCCAGCCAAACCCAAGCCCGCGCTTTATCTGGCCTTGGCCGCTGTGCTGGGGCTGATGCTGGGCGTGTTCGGAGCATTCTTTGCCGAATTCGTCGGCAAGGTACGGGGGCGGGAGGGTGATGTGATCGAAGGTTGATCGAGTGTCCCTTCCATGCGGAAAAATCCGCAAGAGTCGCGAATATTGGGGCGTGGATTGTTTCATGTGCGGCACCGGGGATGAGAGGGAAAATCATGGGCGGGATTAATCGTCGTATTGCCATTGTCCTGCACGACATAAGCGTGGTATTCGTCGCGTGGGGGCTTGCTTATCTCATAAGGCATAATTTTTCCCTCGAATCGCTGGAAAGCCTCGCTTTCTTGCAGAGCATGCTGGTCGTTGCGGTGTTTCAGGGGCTGGTGTTGTGGTGGAGCGGCCTTTACCGCGGATTATGGCGATTCGCCAGCATCCCCGATCTCTGGAATATTCTCCGCGCCGCCGTCGTAGGCGGGCTGGCGGTCAGTCTTGCTTTATTCCTTTTCAACCGTCTCGATGGCGTGCCGCGCAGCACGCTCGCCTTGTACCCCATGTTCCTCATTTTCCTGCTCGGCGCGTCGCGCATGATGTACAGGGTGTGGAAAGACCGGAGTCTCAACAACCTCCGTGTGCTTCATGAATGCAAACGCATATTGATTCTGGGAGCGGGCAGGGCGGGGGAGATGCTGGCGCGCGACATGCGGCGCGACACGGAGTGCATGGTGGTTGGCTTTCTCGATGACAACCCGCAACTCAAAGGCGCCAAGGTTCACGGCCTGCCGGTGTTCGGCGCTATCGACCAGGTGGCGCGTGTCGTCGACGATATGGCCGTCGACATCATTGTGATCGCCTTGCCGTCCGCAAACAACGCCCAGGTGCGGCGTGTGGTCGAGCTGTGCGAACAGGCGGGCGTGCCGTTCCGTATTCTGCCGCGCATGCAGGATCTGGTGTCGGGCATGGTCAGCGTGAAAGACCTGCGGGAGGTGGCCATCGACGACCTGCTTGGCCGCGAGCCGGTATCGCTGGACTGGCCGTCGATCAGCGAAGGTCTGTCCGGCAAGAACGTGCTGGTCAGTGGTGCCGGCGGTTCGATCGGTTCCGAGCTGTGCCGGCAAATCGCGCGTCTCGGCCCCGCTTCCCTGGTATTGTTCGAGCGTGGCGAGTTCAATCTCTACAGCATCGAGATGGAATTGCGGCGCGACTATCCGAACCTGGTGTTGCATGCCTGTCTTGGCGATATCTGCGACAAACCCTCGGTCGAACACGTGTTGAGCAGGCACCGGCCCGAGATCATCTTTCATGCGGCGGCCTACAAGCATGTGCCGATGCTGCAAACACAGTCGCGCGAGGGCGTGCGCAATAACGTGCTGGGCACCAAGACGCTGGCGCTGGCGGCCGACAAATATGGTTGCGCCATCTTCGTCATGATCTCCACCGACAAGGCCGTCAACCCCACTAATGTCATGGGTGCCAGCAAGCGCGTCGCCGAAATCTTCTGCCAGATGCTCGATCAGCGCTCGAGCACGCGCTACATTACCGTGCGCTTTGGCAACGTGCTGGGTTCGGCGGGCAGCGTCGTGCCCTTATTCCAGAAACAGATCGCGGCGGGCGGCCCGGTGACGGTGACCCATCCCGACATCACACGCTATTTCATGACCATCCCCGAGGCCTGCCAGCTCATCATGCAGGCCGGTGCGGCAGGGCGAGGCGGAGAGATTTTCGTGCTGGACATGGGCGAGCCCGTCAAAATCCATTATCTTGCCGAGCAGATGATACGCCTGTCGGGCAAGATCCCGGGCAAGGATATCCAGATCGTCCATACCGGCTTGCGTCCGGGGGAAAAGCTGTACGAAGAACTGTTTTACGACCAGGAAGATCTCACCGGAACCGGCCACGACAAAATCCTGCTTGCCCGCAGCCGCGAGGTCGACTGGCGTTATTTGAACGAAACCATCGACAACATGGAACAAGCCTGCCGCGATTATGACGAGGCGCAGATCTTGCCGCTGTTGAAGAACCTGGTGCCGGAAATGGGCGAGTCGCCTGTTCCTGCGGATGTGTCGAACGTCGTTGAGTTCAAACGGGGGAGGGGTAACTAATCCATCAACCGAATGTAGGGTGCGCCGTGCGCACCAAACAGACGGTGCGCACGGCGCACCCTACGAAAACCGTCACGCACTGCGCCGCGCCGGATACATCGGCGCGATCCGCTCAACCATAGCATAGGCTGCTGCCAATACGGCAAAGGTTGTCAGCACAGCCCACGGCAACATCTCCCGATGAGCATTCGCCCACAGCGCGAGCGATGCCAGAACCGTATTCAGCGCTATCACCCCCCACAATATCCTGCCATGACTCCAACCGCCGCCATGATGCAGGCGCTGATAGGCGTGAGAGCGGTGGGCCGCATACCAGCGTTCACCCGCCGCGATGCGCCGTAGCAGGGTTATCGTGGCATCGAACCAGAAAACACCATAGAGAATCACCCATAGCAAGGCAGGCACGCCAAACCACGCCTCGCCCGCCAGCGCAAAGACCGCGATCAAAAATCCCAGAAAACCGCTGCCCACATCCCCCATGAAGATTGTTGCGCGCGGCCAGTTCCAGACCAGAAACCCGGCCACAGCCGCCGCCAGCGCCCAGATTGGCGCCGCCAGCGCGGCGCCTCCCGCCTGCCACAACAGCAGTCCTCCCACGCTGAATACGAAAAAGGCTTCCACGCCCGCGATACCGTCCGTGCCATCCATGAAGTTGAAGAGATTGACCGACCATACGATGGTCAGCACCGCCAGCACCGAGGCCACCCAGCCGAGATGGAGCTCCGTCATCCCCAAGTCAAGCGTATCCGTGCCGCCCAGCACAGCAACACCCCCCGCCGCCGCCAGAAAATGCACTAAGGCACGCCAGCGCGCAGGCAAATCATGATGGTCATCCCAATACCCGATCAAGCCGATCAGCGCAGCCCCGGGCAGAAATACCAGCGCCTGCTGCAATGACCATACGCCCAACAAAATCGCGCTAATACCTGCCACAGGCCATAACAGCATGAACACCAGCCCGCCCCCGCGCGGCGTCGCCAGCGTGTGAGAAGAACGTGCATTGGGATTATCCAGCAATCCTTTGGTCAAGGCGTAGGCGCGAAAACGACCGACCAGGAACCAGGATGCGACAAACGTGAGCAGGAGGGATAGCGTCAGTGTTAACATGACACCAGCTACACGTTCAAAAACTCGCGCATAGCGCGTACATCACCATGCAAAGAGGTGAGCATTTCATCGAAACTCATACATGGGCTGTGTACCGAGCACGGTAAAGGTACCAAGCAAATCACACGCGTCCAATTCGCGCAAGATGCGCCCAACCACGCACGGCACCCGTGCGAGCCGCAACGCCTTGTTCAAGCGCGCTTGCTCTTCAAGCTGTTTCCGAATAGCCGCCAAGCGCTCATGTGATCGCGCTTTGCCTTCCTGAAACGCGGCAAGAATCTGTTCCGTTTCCGGCGAGCGCCTGCCTAGCAGTTTGCCATTACCCCTGCGATCCCGCTCTCGAAAAAGGTACTCGGCGCCTCGAACCACTTTCCAGCGCATGCCATAAACGTAGGAGCGCTCATTGTGGTGGGTCGTGCGTAATTCGAGTAAAGCTGCTGGGTGTTAACCAAGTGCAGTCGCTGCTGGTTGGATAGGGGCTGCATAAATGTTTCCGTCAAACGTAAATTTTTTATATTATGACGGAAACTTCCGCGTTTATCATTGTTATTCAGTAAACCGTTAAAGTGGAAACAATTGTGCGCTGACTAGCGGAAAGTACAGGACGCTGATTGACAGCCTGGTAACGGGGGATGGCAAGCCTGGACTTTCAGGCAGACACTAGCTCCAGCCTCTTTCCTATTCGCTCAATTCTGGCATCCAAGCGGTCTGCGCGGCCGTGCAGAATCGCGATGCCGGTGTGAATATGCCTACGCTCATTTCGATTGAACCCAGGCGCAGCTTTATTTCTGCAACATCTGCTCTAATGTTACCCACATCAGATCTGATTGCTCTCAGGTGTTCCAAAATAATGTTTTCGACATTGTCGGTCATGGTGCTTTACCCTCAAATATTGATTTAGAATAAATGATCCTAATGGCTCTAGCAACCTCCTTCAGCTGCTCATCCGAAGTTGCGGCAACACACCCCCAGCACCCACAAATAACGCTCCATCACCTTCTCCCAAGCATATCGGCCAGCCACAGTGCAGGGTGCGTTAAGTCCCGCCGCCCTGCGCGCCCCATTGCGCCCTGCAGGAAACAGTACCGTAGGCTTATGCCAGCACCACAGGATGACTTGAGGCGGCTGTATCAGCGAGCTTCTTCAAGCGTTTGTCAAAGGTGGCGAACCGCACCATCTCCCGTCCGGAGACCAGATGCAGCGCATCGGCGAAATCCATTCCAGCTTCAAAAAGATCCAACGCCTCCGCCACCGCAGGGCTATCCTCAACGGTAACTTGCGGCAGTCCCAGGGCGTTTTTCAGCACATTCAGGATAACCGGCCTGCTCAACGCATAACTGAAACGCAACACCCATTCGGTTTCAAGCAACACGGTCTTGCCAACGTAAATCTTCTCACGCTCAAACAGCGCCGCCGCACGTTTGGCTTGAACATCGTCATCGCGAGTCACCAGACGGATAAGAACATTGGTATCAATCGCGATCATAGGTAGCCTTGATTCCTGCTGCAATGGCGGCATCCATTTCTTCAATCGTTTTTGCCGGCCCCGTGTAGCCGGCGCAGCCAATGACATCCTCCAGCCGCGACGGCTTAAAAGGCTTTAAAGGACGCAGCAATACGCCATCAGGAGTGTCTTCGACCGAGAACTCCACTCCTGGCCGCCACTTATGCGCCGTCCTGATGTGCTTGGGTAGAATCACCTGCCCTTTGCTGGAAAGCTTGGTGGTTTCCATAAGACGTACCTCACCACAAAAGGTAAGAAATATGTAAGATAATATAGTGCTGGTCTATTTCATTTGCAATCAGAAAATTCATTAACCCTGCGG
>SBBG01000229.1 GCA_005240065.1 Gammaproteobacteria bacterium
ACATACCCCTGACCCAGCGCCGCCTCGGCGGCGGACGGGCTGGCCTTTTCCAGATTCAGCACATACGCGATCATTTGATATTGGGCCGCGTCAGGATCATCCACCAGTTGGTAGCCGTTGTCATTCTGGGCAAACTGCTCCTTGACGAAATCCTTGAACTTGCGGCGGTCGAACTCCATGACCCCGCTCCTGACTTCGAGATAGACCGTTCGCCTGTCCTTTGGAACCGCATCGACAAAAATAGCGGTGCTGGTGCGCGCTTGCACATCCAGTTCCCGCTTGGAGATCGCCACCTGCGTTGCGGCGCATCCGCCCAGAAAAATAACCAACGACAGAACCGTCCCGAGACGCGCCCATGTTTTTTTATACCCGTTCATCAAATATCCTCCTTGCCGCGATTATGATTTACCCTTTATCCCCGGCTGCTTCATGAACTTGCGGCAACGACCGCTTCGATTCATCTGAAGGCAAACGGCATCGAACAATCAAGGGCGCTTCTAAAAATTCGATCAAGACGCGAGGGCAAGGCGGAAATGCTCACAAAAGCGGAGTGTACACGGAGTACATGAGCATTTTGCGAGCATTTCCAACGCCGCCATCGTGGCTTCAGCGAATTTTTAGAAGCGCCCTCAAACCCTACCACCAATAATGACCATAATACCGGTGATAATGAAGACAATCACCGTAGGCCCGCCAGCCAAAACCAAATATCGAATTACAGGTATACCCCGGCTGCCAGTTCCAGGTCGCCGGCGGTTTTTCGATGGGTTTGAGATTCTTTTTCATGGCATCCGCCACATAGGCATCGATCTTCGCCATGTCACCGGCGGAAAAAGGCTTTTCCGTGACTTCCCTGTTAAGCTGCTTCTGCATGGCGGCCATATCGTCCTCGTCATTCGCCGACGCCACCACCGCAAATAAGCACAAGAAAACGGACAGCAAAAACGCCTCGCGTTTTTTCAAGTTCATAGACTTCCCCCTGTAACAACTTTGGTCGATCAAAATCAGAATTGGCGTGAAAGGCTGGCCGCCGACCAAGAAAAACGCTCGGGAATAAAAACCAGTATCGGGATGCATGACATTTATCAGTACACGCCAATTATGCTTTCCTTGTGGAACAGTAATTCATATAAAAAATACTTGTCAATTATTTTTTTATATAAAAAAGATTCATAATAAATACCTGATTAATGATGAGATGATTGGTGAATTCAGTAAACGCAGAAAAAACGCCCCGCTCGACATAATGTCGCGCATTCACATCAACCGCCACTCTATCATCGCCACCATTCTCCCGGATCCCATTTCATTCCATCCGGGCTACACTTGCTAACCATTTTGCCATCATCGTCATGCGGGGATCGCCCTTGATCATCTTCCCCGCTGATACGTGCCGATCAACCCCGCCTCGGCCAGGACATGCCCACGCATGGCCTTTTCCAGTACGATCTCTCCCGGCCGCCCCAAATCGCGCAGCACGGTATCCAGCGCGTAGAGCTTGAAAAAGTAGCGGTGGCGGCCTATCGGCGGGCAGGGGCCGCCGTAGCCGGTGCGTTTCCAGTCGTTGATGCCTTGCAGCGTGCCGGGTGGCAGTTGTTTCGGGTTCACGCCTTCGGCGAGCGCCGTAACAGAGGGCGGAATGTTGTACAGCAGCCAATGAACCCAAATCATCACCGGCGCGGCGGGATCGGGGGCGTCAGGATCGTCGACGATCAAGGCTAGGCTTTTTGTGCCTTCCGGCACGTCTGACCAGGCGAGCGGTGGCGAGACATCCGCGCCGTCGCACGTATGGTGTCGCGGAATAGGGTCGTTGTGCCCGAATGCGCTGGAGGTGAGAATCATGTCGTTACCCTCCTCCGCGCACCCTGAAGCGTGTATCCAGAACGGCGAGTTTTTCCATGATGCCGGTATACTCCAGCTCGGACATCGGCAGCATCGCCGCGCCTAAGAAGCCCTGGCGGCGCATCTCTTGCGCCTTGTCGGCGATACGGTCGCGCACGCTGTTCCAAAAGGGATGGGCAAAGGCATCGAGCGGTTCGGTGAGTTTGCCGCCGTGCTCGGCGAAGGCAGCGCAGCTCACGACCGGCGGACCATCGAAGTAGCTGGTACCGCTGTTGAGCGGCACGGGCATCAGCGGCATCTGGTGCGAACCGCGCATGCAGCCGGCGACGAAATGACCGATGGAATACGGCGCCAGCACTTCACCGGTGGCCGGGAAATTCATCTGCACACGCACCAGCATCACGGGGTCATCCTTGCCGGTGTATTTCCCGGCGATGTTGTGCAGGCGCGAGGTCGCCACCGCCACCGCCTGTTCGTTGGTGGCGCGGGACCACACCGATTCCACCACATAGCGCTCGGCATCGCGCAACAGTGCGGCGATGTCATAGATATCTTCAGGTGCGTTGAGTTCGATGACGCGATCGCCTTCGGTGTGGTTGACATCCATGATGACGAAACGGAAACCCTTGGACATATTGGGCGAGAGGATCAGTCCCGGCGTGTTCATGACATCGGCAAACGCCAGATACAGGGGCAGATTGAAAGCTCCGGGGTCAGTCTTGTCGGCAGCGAAAAACAGGAAGGGCTCGTTTGGCCGTTCGTCGATCTCCATCTCCGCCACCGCCGGCCCCATACCCTTGACGTTGCCGGAGAAGGCATCCTTGAGCAGATCCTGCCCCGCGCCGTACAGACCTTGCGCCTTGGCCACCGCCGTTCCGGCGACGAAGGCATCCCACGCCAATTTGTGGACTCCTTCATCGCCAGTACCTCGGGTGTGGGTCATGAGAATGGCGATATCGTCGCCGGTGTGACTGACATAGCTATCGAGAATCAAACCACCGTCGTGTTGGCGCACATGATCCCGCACGCTCTCCAGCAAACGCTGTGACGGGGCGATGTGCCCGCCGATCGAGCCGATGTCCGCCTTGATGACGCTGAGTGTGATTTTCATGGACTCCTCCTTTCGTGATGGTGCTGCTGTTTGAACCTTTTCGCAGGGTGCGCCATGTGCACCACGCCGCATTAGCCGCGCTGGGCGATGTTGCGGTGCGTGAGACGTACCCTGCACTTAACCGCGTTTAATCATTACTCATCCTTCATGCGCCTTCCTTGATATAGATCAAAGGCGTGACGAATTTCTTGTGTTATTTTTCCATCCATGCCGATTCATAACGCCGATATCGCCGCGATATTCGAGGAAATCGCCAACCTGCTGGAGATTCAGGGGGCCAACCTCTTCCGCGTGCGCGCCTATCGCAATGCCGCGCGCACCGTGGGCGATCTGGGGCGAGATATCAAGACGCTGCTGGAAAAAGGCGAAGATTTAACCAATCTTCCCGGGATCGGTGAAGATCTTGCGGGCAAGATCAAGGAAATCGTCGATACTGGCAAATGCTCCATGCTCGACAAGCTGCACAAGGAACTGCCGCCCGCCATCACCGAACTGCTGAAAATCCCCAACCTTGGCCCCAAGCGCGTCAAGACGCTGTATCACGATCTTGACATACAGACGCTGGAGCAGCTCTACCGTGCCGCGCGCGATGGACGCATCCGCGAGTTACCGGGCTTTGGCGCCAAGACCGAGCAGAACATCCTCCAGGCCGTGGAGATCCATGCCGGCGCAACAAAACGCTTCAAACTCGCCGTCGCCGCCCAGTACGCCAGCGCTCTGGTGAATTACCTGAAAAAAGTCAAAGGCACCGATCAAGTCATCGTGGCGGGTAGCTTCCGACGCATGAGAGAAACCGTGGGCGACCTGGACATCCTGGTCACCGCCGCGCCCGCCAGCCCGGTGATGGAGCGTTTTACCGCTTACGACGAAGTCAAGGACGTGCTCTCCAGTGGCGCCACGCGTAGCAGCGTGATCCTCAAAAGCGGCCTGCAAGTGGACCTGCGCCTGGTCGGGCGCGAAAGTTTCGGCGCGGCACTGCAATATTTCACCGGCTCCAAGACGCACAACATCGCCATCCGCCGCCTCGGGCAGGAACGCGGCCTGAAAATCAACGAATACGGCGTGTTCAAGGGCGACAAGCGCATCGCCGGGGAAACCGAGGAATCGGTATACAAGACGGTCGGCCTGCCGTACATCCCGCCGGAATTGCGCGAGGATCGCGGTGAAATCGAGGCGGCACGCGCCGGGCGGCTGCCGCATCTGATCGAACTGCACGACCTGAAAGGCGATCTGCACCTGCACACCAAGGCCACCGACGGGCGCAACACCATCAAGGACATGGCCTTGGCGGCCAGGGAACGGGGTTATGAATACATCGCCATCACCGAACACTCGCGCCGCCTCACCGTGGCCCACGGCCTCGATCCTCAGCGCCTGCTGAAGCAGATCGACGAAATAGACCGCCTCAACGCCGAATTGAGCGGTATTACCGTCCTCAAGGGCATCGAAGTCGACATCCTCGAAGATGGCGGCCTGGACTTGCCGGATTCGGTGCTGGAGCGGCTCGATCTGGTGATCGGCGCGGTGCACAGCAAATTCGACCTGCCGCGCGCCCGGCAAACCGAACGCATTTTGCGCGCCATGGACCACCCCCACTTCACGATGCTGGCCCACCCCACCGGCCGGCTGCTCGAACAGCGCGAGCCCTATGACGTAGACATGCTGCGTATCATCCGCAAGGCCAGGAAGCGCGGCTGCTATCTGGAACTGAACGCCCACCCGGAACGCCTCGATCTGCTCGACAGCCACTGCCAGATGGCCAAGGAGGAAGGCGTGCTGGTCAGCATCAACTCCGACGCCCACAACACGCTCGATCTCGACAACCTGCGCTACGGCATCGGACAGGCGCGGCGCGGCTGGCTGGAAAGACAGGACGTGCTGAACACGCGCACGCTCAAGGAACTGCGGCCGCTGCTCAAGCGGACGATGTGATGCGCAAGTCGTGGCTTTGTGTGAAAATCTTCCTGCCAAACATGATTCCAACAAGGAAAAGGAATAACCGATGATCGTCATACTGAAACCGGATATCGACAAAACCGGCCCGGAATATCTGGCCCTGATGGAGCACCTGACACACCTGCCCAGCATTCAGGTGCGGCGGCATGAGGAAAGAGGCGTCCACCAGGTATTGACCGAACTCTATCTCATCGGCAATACCGCAGCGTTGTCCAAGGAAGACATCCAGGGCTTGCCGGGCGTGGACCGCGTGGTGCGCATCTCCGAGCCCTACCGGGTGCTCGGCAGACACAAGGACGACAGCCGCGCGACGCACTTCGACTACAACGGTGTGCGCTTCGGCCAGGATACGCTCAACATCTTTGCCGGTCTGTGCGCCGTCGATACGCCCCAGCACGTCGAACTGATGATGAAGGCGTTGCGCGACAATGGCCAGGTCTGCACGCGCATGGGGGCGTACAAGCCACGCACCAATCCCTATTCGTTCCAGGGTCACGGCAAAAACTGCCTGCCTTACGTGTTCGAACTCGCGGGTAAATACGGGATCAAAGTAATAGCAATGGAAGTGACGCACGAGTCGCACATCGACGAGATCCGCGACACCCTGAAGCTTACCGGCAATCCCACCGGCGTGATGTTGCAGATCGGCACTCGCAACACCCAGAACTTCGAGCTGCTCAAGATTGCCGGTCGCCAGCAGGACTTCCCGGTGTTGCTCAAGCGCGGCTTTGGCATCACGCTGGAAGAATCGCTCAACGCCGCCGAGTATCTGGCCAGCGAGGGCAATCGCAAGGTGGTGTTCGGATTGCGCGGCATGAAGACCAATATGGGTGATCCGCATCGCAACCTCGTCGATTTCGCCCATGTGCCGGTGGTGAAACGTCTGACGCGCATGCCGGTGTGCATCGACCCGTCGCATTCCGTCGGCAGCCGCGACCGCGCGCCAGACCGTCTGCTCGACCTCATGCACGTCACCGCCCAAGGGGTAATCGCCGGCGCCAACATGATCTTGGTGGACTTCCACCCCGCGCCGGCCAAGGCCCTGGTTGATGGCCCGCAGGCACTGTTATTGGAGGAATTGCCCCATTTCATCGAAGACGTAAGAATCGCCCGGGAGGCCTACGAGGCGAGGGTAAAGCTCGGTGACAGAGTCCGGGCGGAGTAACGCAGCATACACAGGAGGAAACGCCATGAAACACAATGTCGGAAACATTGATCGTACACTACGCATTGTCGCAGGACTGGGCCTGATCAGTCTGGTCTTCATCGGCCCCCGGACCCCGTGGGGATGGATCGGTATTGTCCCCATCCTCACGGCGTTGACCCGCTGGTGTCCTGCGTATTCGTTGCTGGGCGTTAACACCTGTCCAGTGGACAAGGGTGGAGAGCGCTCGAAGACAAGTTAGAAGCCCGGCGGGTTACGCGAAAAACGCCAACCCGCCCATTTTTTTACTCCCCGATTGCCCGATTTTTCCGTTTTTCTTGAACAATCACGCGAAATCAATCCCGCAACCATATTGAAATCACTGACGATTTTTTGTATATAGATCCCAAGAGTCGAGGTGTTTATGGATCCGCAATGAAAAGAATCGTCGCGTTGGCCGTGTTGGCCCTCTTTCCATGGATAAGTCTCGCTGACAGCGCGCAGATCAAGAGTATGCGTCTGTGGGCAGGACCGGACAGCACGCGCGTGGTGCTGGATATGAGTGCGCCCGCGACGCACAAGTTGATCCTGCTGGAAAATCCGGACCGGGTGGTCGTCGATCTGGACGGCGCGCGCCTGGCCTCGCCGTTGGGAACGGCGGACTACGGCAATTCCCTGCTGCAAGGCATCCGCAGCGCGCCGCGCAATGGCAAGGATTTGCGCGTGGTGCTGGATCTCAAAAAGCGCGTCAAGCCGGAAAGTTTTTTGCTCAATCCTGTGGGAGATTATGGCTATCGCCTGGTGATCGACCTCTATGACCCGGATACCGCGGCGAAAAATGCGGCCGCGCCACCGCCTGCGCCCGCCGTCGCCATGACAACTACCCCGCCTCCCACCGCCACGAGCGAAAAGGCGGGCGAGGCCAGGATACTGGAGGACAAACGGCTGCGCGACATCGTCATCGCCATCGACGCCGGACACGGCGGCGAGGACTCGGGGGCGCGCGGTTCCAGCGGGACCAACGAGAAGGACGTGACCCTGGTGATCGCCCGCAAACTGGCAGAACTGGTACGCAAGGAAAAAGGCATGCGCCCGGTGCTGATCCGTGAGGGCGATTACTTCATCCCCTTGCGCCAGCGCACCCAGAAGGCCCGCGAGCACAAAGCCGATCTGTTCGTCTCCATTCATGCCGACGCCTTCACCAACCCCAATGCGCGCGGTTCGTCGGTGTTCATTCTCTCCGAACGCGGCGCGAGCAGCGAGGCGGCGCGCTGGCTGGCGGACAAGGAAAACGCCTCCGATCTGGCTGGCGGTGTCGATTTGGGCGGCAAGGACAAGATGCTCGCCTCGGTGCTGCTGGATCTGTCGCAGACCGCTTCGGTCGAAGCCAGCCACGAAGTGGCCGGCAAGGTATTGGAAGGGCTGAAGGAACTCGGCGATCTGCACAAGGGACAGGTGGAGCGCGCCGGCTTCATGGTGCTCAAATCGCCCGACATCCCCTCGCTACTGGTCGAGACCGCCTTCATCACCAATCCGATCGAAGAGAAAAAGCTCCTCGACGAAGAGCACCAGCAACGTCTCGCCAGCGCCATCCTGAATGGCATCCGCGCCTATTTCACCCGCACGCCACCACCCGGCACCAAACTCGCCGCCCTCGCCCGGCGCCAGCACGTTATCACCGATGGCGAAACGCTGGTCTCCATTGCAGGACAGTATGGCGTGAGCGTGGAGAAGCTCAAGCTCGCCAACAAGCTGCCGGACGATCAAATCAGGACGGGGACGGTGCTGAGGATTCCGGAGGATGGATAGCCGATCGTAGGGTGCGTCCCACGCACCGCACATTGCCGGGTTAATAATCCCGCAAGGTGCGGTGCGGCGCACCCTACATTCCTCCTCCGCCGATAGGATATACTGCACATAAGCAGATATTTGTCTCTATATCCTATGCGCATCCACCTCCTCCCCCCCCAGCTCGCCAACCAGATCGCGGCTGGCGAAGTCATCGAAAGACCATCCTCGCTGGTCAAGGAACTGCTGGAAAACAGTCTCGACGCCGGTGCAACCCGGATTGACATCGATGTCGAACAGGGCGGCGTAGCGTTGATCCGGGTGCGCGACAATGGGCGCGGTATCCACAAGGATGATCTCGCCCTGGCCTTGAGCCGCCATGCCACCAGCAAGATCCACAACTTCGATGATCTGACGAATATCCACACCCTGGGCTTTCGTGGCGAAGCGCTGCCCAGCATCTGTTCCGTCTCGCGCCTGACCTTGACCTCGCGCACCGCCGATGCCGGCAGCGGCTGGCGCATCCAGGGCGATGGGAGGGAGGTGGCGATGGAAGCGATACCCGCCGCTCATCCCATAGGCACCACCGTGGAGGTGCGTAACCTGTTCTACAACACGCCGGCACGGCGCAAATTCCTGCGCAGCGAAAAAACCGAGTTCGCCCACCTGGAAGAGCTGGTACAGCGCATCGCGCTCAGCCGCTTCGATGTGGACATCGCCCTGCGTCATAACCAGCGCGCCGTCCACGCCTGGCGCGCCGGCGAACAGGAGCATGACCAGGAACGGCGCATCGCGGAGGTGATCGGCTCGCCGTTCCTGGAAAACGCGCTGCGCATCGATTTCGAGGCATCGGGGCTGCGCCTGTGGGGATGGGTGGGACTGCCGACCTTCTCGCGCGGCCAGGCCGATCTGCAATATTTTTACGTCAATGGCCGCATCATCCGCGACAAACTCGTCAGCCACGCCGTCCGCCAGGCCTATCAGGACGTGCTGTTTCAAGGGCGTCATCCGGTCTTCGTGCTGTATCTGGAAATGCCGCGGCACGAGGTAGACGTAAACGTGCATCCGACCAAGCACGAGGTACGTTTCCGCGAAGGCCGTTTGATTCACGACTTCCTGTTTCGCACGCTGCACAAGGCGCTGGCCGAAACACGCGCGGGATCGACGCAACCTGGCGCGGTGACAGCAATGAATCCTTCGCCCGCGCAAACACCGCGCGATGATCGCGAACCATCCCCTGCGCCGTCATACGCGCGGCAGAGCGCACTGCCCTTGCCACCATCATCGCCCGCGCCCTGGCAAGTGCGCGAACAGATCGCCGCCTATGCCGCGCTGCACCCGGCCGCCGTGCCCGCGCCTATCGCGATCACCGACACCACGCCGGAAGAAGTCCCGCCGCTGGGTTATGCCGTCGCGCAATTGCACGGCGTTTACATCCTGGCCGAAAACGCTCACGGCCTGGTGCTGGTCGACATGCACGCCGCGCACGAACGCATCACCTACGAACGCCTGAAAACCCAGCTCGCCAGCGCAAGCATCCGCTCCCAGCCCCTACTGGTGCCGATCAGCGTGACGGTCAACGAACGCGATGCCCGGCTGGCGGAAGAACACAGCGCGGTATTCGCCGAGCTGGGCTTCGAGATCGACCGACTGGGCAGGGAAACTCTGGCGGTGCGCGCCATACCCGCGCCGCTTTGCGATGCCGCCGACGTGGAAGAGCTGGTGCGTGACGTGCTGGCCGATCTCCATACCTTTGGCGGCAGCACGCGCATTCGCGAGCGGATCGATGAAATGCTCGCCACCCTCGCCTGCCACGGCTCGGTGCGCGCCAACCGCAAACTCACCCTGCCGGAGATGAACATGCTGCTGCGCGACATGGAGCGCACCGAACGCAGCGGCCAATGCAATCACGGCCGGCCGACGTGGACGCAGCTCAGCATGGCCGAACTGGACAAAATGTTTTTGCGCGGAAGATGACCGCGCATGATCCCCATCAGGGCGCCCTACAAATGCCGCGCCAGAATCAAGGCATCTTCTCTTCCGCCGTCGGCCGGATAATAGCCCTTGCGCACCCCCAGTTCATTGAATCCCGCCGACAGGTAGAGCTTGACCGCGGTCTGGTTGGAGGGGCGCACTTCGAGGAACACGGTCTGCGCGCGGATGCGGCGGGATTGGTTGATGAGGTGTTCGAGCATCATGCGTCCCAGGCCCTGCCCGCGCGATTCGGGTTTGACGCAGAGATTCAGGATATGGGCCTCCCCTGCTCCGGCCATCATGATGCCGTAGCCGAGGATTTCATCGTTGCGTTCAACAATCCAGCAACCGTAACCGACGCGCAGGCAATCGCGGAAGATACCTTCGCTCCAGGGGAAAGGGTAAGCTCGGTGCTCTATCTCCATCACGCCGTTCACATCCGCGACCGTCATCTTCCTGATGTGCCATGGGGCCGGCGTGGTATCGGATTGCTCAGCCGCTGAACTCATTGCCCAAGAGTGGCCTCGGAAAAAATCCTGTGTGCGAATTGCAAGTCCGCCCATGCCTTGCGCTTTTCCTTGGGTGAGCGCAGCAGATAAGCGGGATGATAGGTGGTGACGATGGGAATATCCGTATCGGCATAATAGAACCGCTGGCCGCGCAGCGCGCCCATGGATTGATCGGTCTTGAGTAGGTGATGCGCGGCGATCCGCCCTACGGCGAGAATGATTTTGGGCTGGATCAGGGCAATCTGACGCTGAAGATAAGGCGCGCAGGCCGCCGCTTCCTCGGGCAGCGGGTCACGATTGTTGGGCGGACGGCATTTGACGATATTGGCGATATACACCTGCTCGCGCTTCAGACCGATGGCAAGCAGCATGGCGTCGAGCAACTTGCCGGCACGACCGACGAACGGTTCACCCTGACGATCCTCGTCGGCGCCCGGCGCCTCGCCGATGATCATCCACCGGGCGGCATGATCGCCGACACCGAACACAGCCTGGGTGCGTCCTTTGTGCAGCGGGCAGAGGGTGCAACTCGCGACGCGTGCTTGCAGCTCATCCCAACCGAGCAAGGCCACTTCCCCTTGCGCAGCGGGCTCCCCAGCATCGACATCCTCTGCCTCCCCTTTTACGGAGGAGGCAGAGGATGTCTCCGGCAGCGCTTGCGAGCGGCGCGCCCAGCGCTGGATACCCATGGCATCCAGATAGGCCAGCCTCTTCTCCTCGCCACTTGTCACTTTCTACTCGCCACCAAGCCTACAACTGCGGATGAGCGCGCTCGGCGGGCGCGAGGATTTTGTTCAAGCCGTTGATGTACGCCTTGGCAGAGGCGATCACGATGTCGGTATCCGCCCCCTGGCCATTGACGATACGGCCGCCCTTCTCCACGCGCACCGTGACTTCGCCTTGCGAATCCGTACCGCTGGTGATGCTGTTCACCGAGTAGAGCATCAGATTCGTGCCGCTTTGCACAAGGGATTCGATCGCCTTGAACGTGGCGTCGACCGGACCATCGCCTTGCGCCGCTCCCTGCTGTTCCGCGCCATCGATCCACAGTGTAACGGCGGCATTGGGCATCTCGCCCGTTTCGGAACACACTTTGAGATAAACCAGTTTGACGCGCTCGTTTTCAGCGATGAAGCTTTCGTCACTGACCAGGGCCTGAAGATCGTCGTCATAGATCTCATGCTTCTTATCGGCCAAGTCCTTGAAGCGAGCGAAGGCCGCATTCAATTCTTCGTCCGAAGCGAAACTGATGCCGAGTTCCTGCAAGCGCGTGCGGAAGGCGTTGCGCCCGGAGTGCTTAC
>SBBG01000070.1 GCA_005240065.1 Gammaproteobacteria bacterium
GGCTCGGAAGGTACGGCAGGCGTGCCGCTGGTCTGCGTGACGGCGGGGGCTTGTGGCGATTGATCCCGTTGCCAGGCCTGCCACAGCAACACGATGACGATCGACAAGGCGCCGGCGATTAAAATTCTGTAGCTATCCATTAAATTTTATTTATCCGTCTTTCTTTTCGCTTTTCAGGCACCAAGTCGATACCGCCCGGATGCCAAGGATGACAGCGGCAAATCCTGCGCAACGCCAGCCAGCCGCCCGCCGCCACACCGTGAGTCTTGATGGCCGTCTCCGCATAACACGAGCAGCTTGGATAAAAGCGGCAGTTGTTCCCCAGCAACGGGCTGATGAAATAGCGATAGCCGCGAATCAGGAGGGTAAAGAGTTTTTCCATCGCACGAGGTTCTCCCAGTGCCTGGCCAGAACAGCCGCCAACTTGCTGTTCGGCATATCGGCCACCCCCAAACGGCTCATGACCACTA
This sequence comes from Gammaproteobacteria bacterium, assembly GCA_005240065.1. Taxonomy (GTDB): domain Bacteria; phylum Pseudomonadota; class Gammaproteobacteria; family Ga007554; genus SBBG01. Next base: position 471 of record SBBG01000070.1, read on the forward strand.
CATCCAGGCCGCACAACCTGTCTTGGCGCTGGCGAAAGCTTTCGCGCACCAAGCGTTTGACGCGGTTACGGTTCACGGCGGTTTTCACGCTTTTCTTTGAAATCACCAGCCCCAGGCGGGAATGCACCAGGCCGTTTCTTCTCGCCCGCACCACAATCCCCCCCCCACCGGGTATCTTCTGCGAGGCGGAATTGTACTCCCCCTCGAAGACACGCCGGTACTCACCCGCCTTGGTAAGCCTGAGGTGACGCGCAAACCCCTTGCCCTCCGGGGTTTCGTGCGCCATGGACAGCGCCGCGACAGAAATGACGATACCCTGTCAGGCGGTCAGACGCACGCGCCCCTTGGCACGGCGGCGCTTGATGACCAGACGGCCGCCAGGCGTGCTCATGCGCGCACGAAAACCGTGGGTGCGCTTGCGTTTCAGGACACTGGGCTGAAAGGTTCTTTTCATAACTCTATCCGATCACTTGAAAAAGACAAAAATGCAGCGCCACCGATCTGACGGGCCGCACCAAATAAAGCTGCCTAAGATACTGAGAAAAAGGCAGTTATGTCAAGGAATCTCTGAATTAGTCAGAGGCTTCTCCCATTCCCAGCGCATCCCACATCTCGTCCACACGCTTTTTGACCTCCTCGCTCATGCGGATCGGCCGACCCCATTCCCGGCTGGTCTCACCCGCCCATTTATTGGTGGCGTCGAAACCGATCTTGGAGCCCAGACCCGACACCGGCGATGCGAAGTCGAGGTAATCAATGGGGGTATTGTCGATGATGGTGGTGTCGCGCGCCGGGTCCATGCGTGTGGTCATGGCCCAGATCACATCCTTCCAATCGCGCACGTTCACGTCGTCGTCGGTGACAATGACGAATTTGGTGTACATGAACTGGCGCAGAAAACTCCACACACCCAACATCACCCGCTTGGCGTGTCCCGGATACTGTTTGCGCATGCTCACCACCGCCAGGCGGTAGGAGCAACCTTCCGGTGGCAGGTAGAAATCGACGATTTCCGGGAACTGCTTCTGCAGGATCGGCACGAACACCTCGTTCAGCGCCACGCCGAGCACAGCGGGCTCGTCCGGCGGACGACCGGTGTAGGTGCTGTGATAGATGGGTTTGTCACGGTGGGTGATGCGCTCGATGGTAAAAACCGGGAAGGTGTCCACCTCATTGTAATAGCCGGTGTGGTCGCCAAACGGCCCTTCGGGCGCCATCTCCCCCGATTCGATATAGCCTTCGAGCACGAACTCGGCGCTGGCGGGCACTTGCAGTTCGTTGGTCTGGCACTTCACCACCTCGGTTTTCGCGCCGCGCAGCAGACCGGCGAAGGCGTATTCCGACAACGTATCCGGCACTGGCGTCACCGCGCCCAATATCGTGGCGGGATCGGCGCCCAGCGCCACCGCCACGGGGAAACGCCGCCCCGGATGGGCCAGTTGCCAGTCGCGGAAGTCGAGCGCCCCGCCGCGATGCGCCAGCCAGCGCATGATGACCTTGTTGCGCCCGATCACCTGCTGGCGATAGATACCGAGATTCTGCCGTTCCTTGTGCGGCCCCCTGGTCACGACCAGCGCCCAAGTGATGAGCGGTCCGGCATCGCCCGGCCAGCAGGTCTGGATGGGCAGCTTTGACAGGTCGACATCGGCGGCTTCAATGACATGCTCCTGACAGGGCGCGCGACTCACCACCTTGGGCGCCATGTTGAGCACCTGCTTGAAGATCGGCAGTTTCTCCCAGGCATCGCGCATTCCCTTGGGCGGTTCGGGCTCTTTCAGGAAGGCCAGCAGCTTGCCCACCTCACGCAGCGCCTCGACAGACTCCTCGCCCATCCCCAGCGCTACGCGGCGCGGCGTGCCGAACAGATTGCCCAGCACGGGGATGGTATAACCCTTTGGATTTTCAAACAGCAGCGCCGGCCCGCCCATGCGCAAGGTGCGGTCGCAGATCTCGGTCATTTCCAGATGGGGATCGACTTCGAGGGAAACGCGCTTCAGCTCCCCCTCTTGCTCCAGTTTGGCAATGAAGTCGCGCAGGTCGTGGTATTTCATGAGGCCGATCATCAGTTACAAGCAAGGCTTGCAACTTTGTTGTTGGAGAAGGTTTTTACCGCAATAGCCCAAGCCCAGGAAAGAACCGTCTTACTTGAACCCAAACAACGGCATCCCGCCAAAAAACGGATCAATCTCCGGTTCGGGAATCCGGTAACCTTTCAGCCATTGCTTTAGCTGCCGCATATCCTGAAACTGCCGCAAGTCGTGCTCCAAGCGGGTGATCTCGTTCTGCATGGTACGGATGTCGTTCTTGAGCATGAGGGGCAAACGCCTGGGGCTAAGCACATCGAAGGGTGCGAGCTGCAACATATTGCGGACCTGCATGTCCATCAGCCTGATTTCTTCGCGCAATTCGTCCAGTTGGCTTTGCAGGACTTTGTTGTAATGTTTCAGGCGGTCTCCGGCGAGGCTGTTGAGTTTGCCCTGGTCGATCTGTTCGACGGCCAATTGCAGTTCCAGCAGTTGCAACAAATCCTTGTTCCCGTAGGCAACGGTCACTTTTTGCATCAGCTCGGTCTTGCGCTCGCGCTCGGCGGGGTCCGGCTCGCGGTCGGGATGCAAGTCCGCCACCAACTGGCGGTAAACAGCCTGAATGGATTTACTGACCTGGGCCGCCTCCTCCTGCTCACGCGCTTCTTTCGCCAATTGTTTGGCGGTTTTTTTGCGCCTGGGGCGGGTTACGGCGGCTTCAGCCTGTTCCTGCCGCTGCTTGATCTTGCCGGCAAGGCGCTCCGCCGCGCCTTGCGGATCGCGGCGATCAAGCTCGAGATCGTCGTCGCTCAGTTCGATGCCGAACGCATCTTCCATCATGGCTTTCAGAAAATCCGTCGCCATCCCTTCGGCTTCCTGCGCCTGTAGATCGAAATCGTCCGCGCTGTGTTTGTTGTAAAGCGGTTTCAGGTCGTCGCGCTGGTGCGCGCTGATGAGTTCATCACAGATTTCGCAGATCAGGTACGAGAGCTTTTGCTGCTCCTTGCGCGTGAATTTGTGGCTGGTGAACAACCGATCCAACAACAGCGCCATCTCCGCCTGATGCTCGCTGAAGGTTTTTCTCAGCGGCTCCAGCTTCGTCAGAGCATCCTGCTGGCAGCGGACAAGGCTTTCCTTCCATTCGGCAAGCAGCTTTTTCTGGACATCGATCTTTTTGATCAAGCCGTTGAACTTCTTCTGCGCGGGGGACAGCGCTGGCTGCGCCTGTTCGGCCGTGATGCGGATAATCTGGCTGGGAGGCATGGGACACCTGAAAATGACATTACCGAGGGATGAAATTCTACCTCAACGGGAGCGCGCGTCGAAGAATTTTTCAGGCTTATAGCCGCCGCCCCATCCACGCCACCTGACCAAGAATATGGAGCGAATCGACAGCCTCCCGGGGAACGATTTGCTCCTTATAGACCGGATTATCGCTTCTGACGCAGAGCGCCCCGTCCACAAGGCGTTGAATTCGCCGGGCGAACAGCATGTCATCCACGGCAAGGACGTAAATGGCATCGGCGCGCACCTGGCGCTGACTCAAATCCAACAGCAACAGATCTCCTTGATGAAGGGCGGGCATCATGGCGTCATCCTTTACGGCGATCAGCGCCAAATTCCGTGGATCGACCCCCAACTCTCCTTTCACCCATGCAGTCTTGAACGCAAGATGATCGACGACCTGGCCGCTGCGCAGAACAGCACCATCACCCACTGCCAGCTCATGACAAGGAACCAGAATGTAGTCCTTGGTCAGATCATCCCCGGCATAGCGAGGATAGCTTTCCGCGACTTCCCATTTCCCTGCGCCGAACTCCATCTCCGCGCCGGCGGCGAGCCATCCCACGCTGACGCGCGCGGCGCGCGCCATAGCGATGATCGCCGGACGGGTGGGCTCACTCTGCCCCGCCAGATACTGACGCAAAACGGTATCGGAGAGACCGCTTTCCCGGGCAAAAGCCCGGATACTTTTGGCGCCCATGACTTTCCTGAGACGGCCCGGAAAACCCTCGCCGCTTTCTTCCGATCCCAGCCCTTTTGGCTCGATTCCTTCAGCCATATCCGCCTCGTGATTCATTGATATTCTTCGTTCACCAACCACTCGTCGTCGCGCGCTATAACTTTATATCCTAGACAAATAAAGCTTGACTCGCGTTATTTAACGCGCTATCTATATATCCAATGTCACCATGGGCAATCCCCCCTTTACAGCCATGGATATCCCAAAAGACCCCTCCCACCGCCGGGAATGGATCAAATATCAATTACGCCTCAAAGGTATCTCGTTGAGCGCGATTGCCCGCGAGCTCGGCGTGAGCCGACATGCGCCGCGGATAGCCTTGGTGACGCCCTATCCACGCATGGAACGGGCAATCGCCGCCAAAATCGGCGTACCGCCGGAGGCGCTCTGGCCAGAGCGTTACGGCACAGAAAAAAGCGCGCCCGGCCCCGGCCAAAACGGCGAAGAGATAAATACGCTCTCTACGCATGTCGATAAAAACAAAAGGATAGCATAGCTGAAAAAGAAACCACGGCAATATCCAACACGAAGTCTCACGTGAGAGATCAGCATAAATCCACAAAACGCCGCAACCCATCATGAACATCTTCGACCACTGCCCGAACTGCCGCCGCACCGCAGGCGACCGCCTTTTTTCGCCCGTCTATTTCCGTATTTATGAATGCAAACTGTGCGGAATTCGCTACTGTGAGAAGTGCGGCAATGAGGGCTGCCCCCATTGCGCATCGCAAGAAAGAATCAAGACCGGAGAGGTGTGGAAGAAAAGCCGGGAAAGTCTCTGAGGAAACGCGGATTTACTAAACCCCTCCTTCTCCCTGGGGGAAGAGCGAAGCGAAGGGGACGGGAGATAAAATCCGCGTTTCCCTGACCACGGAAATATTGCTCAGACTACCCCCGTCTTCTCCCGATCAGGGCCATCCCGGCGAGGCCCGGGATGAGCAAGAACCAGGTCGCCGGTTCGGGAACGGTGTTGAGGCCGAAGGCCACGGAAAAGATATTGCCGGCGGCGGCGCCGTCGAAACCGCCGCTGCGGCTAAAGAGCGCAATGTCCAACAGCCCCGGCGTGCCCGCCGGCAAAAAGAAATCGCGCGTCACGATTTGCTGGCCGAGGTCCGCCACGCCGAAAGTCAACGTCTCGTTGAGCAAGACCTGGCCGGCGCCGGCCAGCGCGAAACTCAACACGGCTTGCGTGAAGGCATCCACACCGCCGACCTGCGCGTCATTGAAGATATCGAAACGCAGGCGCAGCGGCTGGCCGGGAGCGGTGAAGTCTCCCAAGAAGATCGCGCGGGCGCCCGCGTCGGCGAATTCGCTGCCTGCCACGGTGTCCGTGATCGCCAGCAGCGAACCGCTGTCGGCCACCGCGAGCGCGGAAGCGGTGCTGCCGGCATCGGAGCCGACCGAGACCGTGCCGAGCAGTGGCAAGGGCGTGGAAAGATTGTCGTCGCTGAAGCTATCCTCGAATCGCGTGCCATCCGCCGCCAGCACGCTGGCCTTGCCGTCGATACTGTATTGCCCGTTCAAGGCGACGGGGACTGCCAGGGCCATGGAGCAGTAACCGCTCCCGATCAACAAGACCGTGATAAAGAAATTTCTCATGGGATTCTCCTTGCTGTGCATATCGTGAGGAGCGCACGGCTCCTCACGGTTTTTTCGCCCGTATGACTGAATCAGAAATTCAGCGGCGGCCTGACCCCCATGAAATTGGGGTTGTTATCGAAGACCACGGCGCTGTTGAATACCTTGACGGCCCGGTTGCCCGCCGTGCTGGAGATGCCTGCGGCGAAGCTGCCACTCACCGTGGTGGTGGCGATCACGCCCGAGGACATGCTTTCGAAGCCAATACCGATGCCGGGCGCGGGGGTGTTGTCGACACCAGCCCCGACACGGAAACCGGAGCCAACGACCTGGCTGTTGGTAATGGTGGCCCTGGCGGAGTCCGTAAGGTGGATACCGAAGTTCTTGTTGTGCTCGATGCGGCAGTTGTCGATGACGACGCGTGAGGCGCCGCTCGCCACTATGCCGTCCGTCCAGTTGCGGCTGACGATGTTGCGGATCGTGACGATGCGGTTGGCCGGGGCGTTGACGATGATACCCGGCGCGGCCTGGCGCAGAGCGTTGCCCGCCGCGTCGCCGGCGCGCACTGCCTCGATCTCCGCCTCCACGCCGGGCGCCGCTTGCAGAGTAACATCGCCGTTGGCGGCGGTGATGGTCACCGTTTCCAGGAAACGCCCCGAGGTGACGATGATGATATGGCCGTTCTGGTTGGCGCCGCGGTTGGCGGCGGCGAGCGCGGCGTTGATGGTGCCGAAGATCTGGTCATCCTGGCCGTCGTTGTCCTCCGCCACGCCGATCCGCCCGTCGCCGTCGAAATCCTGTTCGCCCTCGACGAGCACCGGATGATTGGCCAGCGCCCCGGCCGAATAAAGTAACAAGGCGCCCGACAAGGCCGCCATCCAGGGGAAACGGCCATCACGAGGTTGATCTGCAAAGCCTGGGGTTGCAATGTGCTTATCCATAAAGCGTTCTCCATAATGTTTGAAATCGAAGAGGAATACGTCCAGACGCCGGACTTCTCTATATACGGGGAACACGGAAATTTGGATGTAACGATGCCCACTCACTGAGGATGCGGCCCGGTATTCCTGATTGTAGTCTCCAGTCCCACGCGCTAATAATAGAATTCCTGGCCATGGATACGACCTTGATGAGCACGAATGAAACCGGGCTGGTGCGTGAAACCGTGGAAGCCGTCTACCGCGATGAATCACGTCGCGTCTTCGCGACCCTGATTCGGCTGCTCGGCGACTTCGATCTTGCAGAGGAAGCGTTGCACGATGCCTTCGGAGCCGCGCTCGATCAATGGCCGCGTGAGGGCGTACCCGCCAATCCCCGTGCCTGGTTGGTCTCCGCGGGGCGTTTCAAGGCCATCGATGCGATGCGGCGGCGTGCCCGCTTTGCTGCGCTGGATGATGTTACAGAACAGATCGAAACGGCCACGATGGACGCGGAATCGTTGGATGACCAAACCATCGAAGACGATCCGCTGCGCCTCATCTTTACCTGTTGCCACCCGGCGCTGGGGCCGGACGCGCAGGTGGCGCTCACGCTGCGCGAAGTGTGCGGCCTCACCACCGAGCAGATCGCACACGCCTTTCTCATTCCACCATCGACCCTCGCGCAACGCATCGTGCGCGCCAAGGCCAAGATCCGTGACGCGCGCATCCCCTATCAGGTACCGGCATCAGCGGAGTTGCCCGAACGCCTCGATGCGGTGTTGCGCGTGATTTATCTGGTATTCAGCGAGGGTTACACAACATCATCGGGGGATACGCTCATCTGCGCCGATCTCTCCACCGAGGCGATCCGCCTGGGGCGGCTGCTGGTGGATTTGTTGCCGGAGCCCGAGGTGATTGGCCTGCTGGCGCTGATGTTGTTGCACGACTCGCGGCGCGCGGCGCGCACCTCTCCCTCCGGTGATTTGATCCTGCTTGAAGACCAGAACCGCGCATTGTGGAATCGCGCGCAGATCGCCGAAGGTACGCGGCTCGTGGAACAGGCGCTGGCCTCGCGCCGCGTCGGCCCGTACACGCTGCAAGCCGCGATTGCCGCGGTGCACGCCGGGGCGCCCAACGCGAACACGACCGACTGGCCGCAGATCGTCGGACTTTATGACGTGCTGTGGCGCGTGGAGCCGTCGCCAGTGATCGAGCTGAATCGCGCCGTGGCGATGGCGATGCGCGACGGGCCCGAGGCCGGTTTGGTGCTCATCGACGCGATCCTGGCGCGCGGCGACTTGGCCGAATACCGCTTGGCCCATGCCGCGCGCGCCGATCTCTGTCGACGGTTGGGCAGGACCGCCGAGGCCCGCACCTCCTATGAGCGCGCGTTATCGCTCACGCGACAGGCGCCGGAGCGGCGGTTCCTCGAAAGGCGGTTGGACGAGGTGGAAAAATAATTCGTGTGTGCTGTCGATTTGGTGTTGGCCCGCTCGACTAAGGGGTGCAAGCCAATCATGCAACCGGCAAACAGGAGAAAGCGAAATGCAGAAAATCACCCCCTCTCTGTGGTTCGACGACCAGGCCGAAGAGGCCGTCGATTTCTACCTCTCGATCTTCAAGAACTCGCGGATCATGCACACGACCCGCTACGGCGCCGACGCCGCCAAGCATATGGGACGGCCTCCGGGCTCCGTCATGACCCTGGACTTCGAGCTTGATGGGCAATCGTTCGTGGCACTGAACGGCGGGCCGATGTTCAAATTCACACCAGCGATATCCTTTATGGTGGACTGCGAAACCCAGGAAGAAGTGGACCGGCTGTGGGACAAGCTATCCTCGGACGGAATCCAGCAACCCTGCGGCTGGCTGCAGGATAAATTCGGCGTGTCGTGGCAGATCGTACCGTCCGTGTTGTGTGAGTTGATGACTCACCCGGATCCGCTCGTCGCACAATGCGTGATGCAAGCGATGATGCAGATGAGCAAGTTCGACATCAATGCGCTGCGACAGGCGGCGGCGAACTGAGAACGCGCCATGAAATACCTATGCCTCATCTGCGCCGAGACCGTGATGGAGACCATGACCGAGGCCGAGGCGGCGCGGCAATACCGGGAGTACGCCGCCTTCACCGACGACCTCAAGCGCAACGGCCACTTCATCAGCGCCAATCGCTTGCGGCCCGTGGACACGGCCACGACGGTGCGCGTGCGCAACGGGCAGGTCTCGGTCACCGACGGCCCGTTCGCCGAGACCAAGGAACAGTTCGGCGGTTACTACGTGATCGAGGCACGCGACTTGAACGAAGCGATCCAGGTGGCGGCGAAGATCCCCGGCGCGCGCTACGGCTGCGTCGAGATTCGGCCTATTGCCGAGGATGCGCAGACGCGAGCGCTCGGATTCGACACTCCGCATCCGGTGATGCCTCGCGCTTCGCGATAAGATAGAGTCATGTCTTATCGACATCAATCGCTTTGGAAACGAGGCTGAAAATGGCAGAGGTCATGCTGTTCCACCACGCGCAAGGGCTAACCCGTGGCGTCGTCGCCTTCGCCGATCGTCTGCGCCGCACCGGGCACATCGTCCACACGCCCGATCTGTTCGATGGCCGCACTTTCGAGAACCTGGAGCAGGGTATGGCATTCGTCAAGGAGATCGGTTTCCTGGAAGTGATGGAGCGTGGCGAGCGAGCGGTGGAGGCGCTACCCGCCGAGTTGGTCTACGCCGGATTCTCCCTGGGCGTGGTCCCGGCGCAGAAGCTGGCCCAAACCAGGCCCGGAGCACGCGGGGCGCTTCTCTTCTATTCCTGTGTGCCGGTTTCGGAGTTCGGGTCGGCCTGGCCAAAGGGCGTCCCCGTCCAGGTGCATGGCATGGATGCCGATCCCATCTTTGTCGGCGAGGGCGACATCAACGCCGCCCGCGCACTGGTGGAAGAAGCTGACGAGGCAGAGTTGTTTCTGTACCCCGGCAACCAGCATTACTTTGCAGACAGCTCGTTGCCCTCGTATGACCCGGAGGCATCCACGGTCCTCATGAAGCGGGTACTGGACTTCCTCGCGGGGCTGTAGCGACGCGAGAACCGCGCTGCCAAGTCATGGGCGGGGTAGAGGCGTGGCCGAGTCCGGCGCCTAACCAATAAGGATTGAGACGACATCTTTTTCGTCGTTTCAATCCGATGTTCAACCACCGGTTCGAGCCGACCCCCGGGGCGCGGCGCGCCCCTACAGCGGCTCAACCGGAACGTTCGGAAGAGAGACGCCATGTGTAAGACCATCCGTCACATCTTGTACGCGGGGCAATCGGACCGCGTGCCGGCGAGTCCTCCATGCTGATCACGGTTTTGCCCCGTCCGGCCTTGCGTCCTTGGGTGAAGACGCTTTGGCTCGCGATTCCCGAATCAGAATTACGTCCGGCGACGGGCGCCCGCGAGCATGTTCTGCCGACCGGCGACATGCACTTGGTATTTCGGCTCGGCGGCGCGCCGTTGCGCTTGTTCAACGGGGTCGGCGACGCCTGTGGTTACACGGTCGGCCATGCGGTGGTGGGCGGCGCACGCTCTGCCTTCTACGTGCGCGATGTGGTGCGACAAAGCGGCTACAGCCACCGGCATTTCATCGCGCTGTTCCGGCGAAGCGTGGGCCTGCCGCCCACGTTATACCGCCGGATTCTCCGGCTACAGAAAGTCCTGAGGCGTGTGGCCGCCGATGCCAGCATTGCGTGGATCGATCTCGCGCTGGATTGCGGCTATAGCGACCAGGCGCATTTCTCCCGTGAGTTTCGGGAGTTCACCGGCGTCACACCGGAAACGTACCGAAGGATTTCGCCGGTGTTCGCGCACCACATCGTGATGAACCCGATAATACAACAGCGCGGGTAAGGTCAATTTCGTTCAAGACGAGGGTAGGCACCGCTGTCCTACAATCCCGCCGTCAACCACTCACAGGAGCCAACCCATGACCGTTCACGAACTGTTTCCCTACCTGCACGTCACGAACGCAAATGCCGCGATCGAGTTTTACACGCGTGTCTTCGGTACCCGCGAAAAATTCCGCCTCACCGAGCCGGGCGGCCGCGTCGGCCACGCCGAGATCGACTTCAACGGTACGACCCTGATGCTGTCGGACGAGTTTCCCGAGTACGGCATCCGCGGTGCGAGCACCCTCGGCGCGACGCCCGTGACGATCCACCTGCACGTCGACAACGCCGACGCCGTCATTCAACGGGCCGTACAAGCCGGCGCGACGCTGGAAACGGCGCCAAAGGATCAATTTTACGGCGAGCGGTCCGGATGCATCCGCGACCCCTTCGGTCATCGCTGGAACATCGGCCATAGCATCGAAGAAGTCTCGCCTGCTGAGATGCAGCGTCGTTATATCGAGATACTGAAGGGTTGACGCGGCTTTTACACGATCAAGGCCGGGGACCTCAATGAGGCCATCGATCTCACCGCCGGTATTCCACCCGCGCGCGTGGGCTCGATCGTAGTGCGCCCGATGGACCAAACGCTTCCCCAATCCCCATCTGGCGGATGGCGAGATCGAGGTGCGCCAGTTGTTCGAGATCGAGGATTTCGAGCCGAGCGCGACGATCGAGCGTTTCCGCGAGATGAATATCGGTACCGGCAAGAAATAACGCACTCTGGTCTCGTCTACTGGCAGAGCCACATCAGTATACTGATCGGCACCATCCCGTTCGACCCATCGGATGATGCAGGATGGCGGGGGCGGCATTTCAGTGTCGAGCGAACCGGAATATCCGGTCACCGACCCCATGAGCCACACCCCCGCCAAGGTTTATACTAACGAGGCTGTAGAAAAACTCTCTGAAATGCCGAGAAGGCGAAAATCAGAGGGTAGCAAAACCCCTCCGAGGGGTGAGATCGTTGAATACAGAGCA
>SBBG01000110.1 GCA_005240065.1 Gammaproteobacteria bacterium
GACTTCGATATCCATGCCCGCGAGATCCTGCTGGTGCGTGAGCGGCTGAACAAGATACTGGCCAAGCATACCGGCCAGCCGCTGGAAAAGATCCAGGGCGATACCGACCGCGATAATTTCATGGGCGGGCAGGCGGCGGTGGAATATGGTCTGGTGGATGCCGTGCTCGAGAAGCGCCAATAGTGTGGGGTGGGGCAGGGCCTGTTTGCGAAACAGGTTCTTGAGAATAGTGTGCCAGGTTGTCAATTCGAGGTGGCGCAATGAGCGACGACAAACACGGTTTTGGTGAAGACGGCAAGAAGTTGTTGTATTGCTCCTTCTGTGGCAAAAGCCAGCACGAGGTGCGTAAGCTGATCGCCGGGCCATCGGTCTTCGTCTGTGATGAATGCGTAGAATTATGCAACGACATCATCCGCGAGGAGATGCAGGAAAAATCCACCTCAGCAAAGGGCAGCAAGCTTCCCACGCCGCGCGAAATCAAGAAGATTCTCGACGATTACGTGGTCGGTCAGGTCCAGGCAAAGAAGGTGCTGTCGGTCGCGGTCTACAATCATTACAAGCGTCTTAATACCGGCGTGAAGAAGAGCAGCGATGTCGAGTTGGCCAAGAGCAACATCCTGCTGATCGGTCCTACCGGCTCCGGCAAGACCTTGCTCGCCGAGACCTTGGCGCGGCTCCTGAACGTGCCGTTCACCATCGCTGACGCCACGACATTGACCGAGGCGGGATATGTTGGCGAGGATGTCGAGAACATCATCCAGAAATTGCTGCAAAAGTGCGATTACGATGTTGAGAAGGCGCAGACCGGTATCGTTTATATCGACGAAATCGACAAGATTTCGCGCAAGTCCGACAACCCCTCGATTACCCGTGACGTGTCCGGCGAGGGCGTGCAGCAGGCACTGCTCAAACTGATCGAAGGCACCATCGCCTCCGTGCCGCCGCAGGGCGGTCGCAAGCACCCGCAGCAGGAGTTTCTGCAGGTCAATACCGCCAATATCCTGTTCATTTGCGGCGGCGCTTTTGCCGGTCTGGAAAAGATCATCCGTTCCCGTTCGGAAAAGGGCGGCATCGGTTTCTCGGCCGAAGTGAAGAGCAAGGATGACAAGAAAACCGTCACCGAACTGTTGCGCAACGTCGAGCCGGAAGACTTGATCCGGTACGGTCTGATCCCGGAATTCGTCGGCCGTTTGCCGGTGACCGCGACCCTGGAAGAGCTGGACGAAGATCAGTTGGTGCGTATTCTCACCGAGCCGAAAAACGCGATCACCAAGCAATACTCCAAACTGTTCGACATGGAGGGTTGCGAAATCGAGTTCCGCGAGGATGCCTTGCACGCCATCGCCCGCAAGGCGATGGAGCGAAAAACCGGTGCGCGTGGTTTGCGCTCCATTATCGAACACGTGTTGCTCGAAACCATGTATGAACTTCCGTCCATGGAAAATGTCACTAAAGTTGTCGTCGATGCGGGCGTTATAAGCGGGGAGTCTCCTCCTTTGATGATTTTTGAAGGGACGGAGTATCCGCGGACCGCGACCGGAGATTAACGTCTCCTTGTAAAACAAAAAGTTAAAAAAGGCCATTATGGCCTTTTTTAACGTGGGCGATTCTTGAAATTGGCATGAGCCTTGCCCTCTGACTTTGTGTCCGTGCATTTTTGACGGCGAAAATCAAAAAACGGAGCGATGTCTTTCAAGGGTGACGCAGTGAATTTTCTTGAAATTTGCGGCGCCGGGCCTCATTTATATCAACAGGACTGATAAGCAGATGTGCTTTCAGGCCATTGAAAAACGCAAGTGGCGAGGTATTTAAATGGATCAGAACGACAAGGCATCCGAAGTTATCGCCGATCAATTGATGGTGGCCCCTGTCCTGCCGCTGCGCGATGTGGTGGTTTATCCGCACATGGTGATCCCGCTGTTCGTTGGCCGCGAGAAGTCGATCAAGGCGCTCGATTCGGCGGTGGAGAACAACAAGCAGATCCTGCTGGTGGCGCAAAAGAGCGCGGCGCTTGACGACCCCACGGAAGACGATATTTACCGCGTTGGTACGCTGGCCAGCATTTTGCAATTACTGAGACTGCCGGACGGCACCGTCAAGGTATTGGTGGAAGGCACGGCGCGCGCTCAGATTCTCAATTTCCTTGGGGCGGGAGATCATTTCGTCGCCCAGATGTCCCTGTTGAATGCAGCTCCCCTCGAAGAGCGGGAGACGGAAGTATTGTCGCGTTCCCTGCTCAACCAGTTTGACCAGTATGTGAAACTGAACAATAAGGTTCCGCCCGAGATTCTGTCGTCGCTGGCGAGCATCGATGATCCGGGGCGTCTTGCCGACACCATTGCCGCGCATATGGCGATCAAGATCACCGATAAGCAGGAGTTGCTGGAACAGGTGGAGATGCGCCCGCGCATGGAGCGCCTGATGGGTGTTTTGGAAAGCGAGATCGATCTGTTGCAAGTGGAAAAGCGCGTGCGCGGCCGCGTCAAGCGCCAGATGGAAAAGAATCAGCGTGAGTACTATCTCAATGAACAGATGAAAGCCATCCAGAAGGAACTGGGCGAGTTGGAGGATGTTCCCAACGAGGTCGAGGAGTTGGCGAAGAAGATCGAAAAGGCCGGCATGTCCAAGGAGGCTAAGGCCAAAGCCAAGGCCGAACTCAACAAGCTCAAGATGATGTCGCCGATGTCCGCCGAGGCGACCGTGGTGCGCAATTACATCGACTGGATGGTCAACGTGCCATGGAAGAAGCGCAGCAAGCTGAAATATGACCTGGCGCTTGCCGAACAGGTGCTCGAAGAGGATCACTACGGGCTGGAGAAGGTCAAGGAGCGCATCCTCGAGTATCTTGCCGTGCAGCAGCGAGTGAGCAAATCGAAAGGTCCGGTGCTGTGCCTGGTGGGTCCGCCTGGTGTCGGCAAGACCTCATTGGGGCGTTCCATCGCGCGTGCTACCAACCGCCAGTTTGTGCGCATGTCGCTGGGTGGGGTGCGTGACGAGGCCGAGATTCGTGGTCATCGCCGCACCTACATCGGTTCGTTGCCGGGCAGAATCATCCAGAACCTCTCCAAGGTGGGGACGCGCAACCCGCTGTTCTTGCTTGATGAGATCGACAAGATGTCGATGGACTTCCGCGGTGATCCGGCGTCGGCACTGCTGGAAGTGCTCGACCCGGAGCAGAATCACACTTTCAACGATCATTATCTAGAGGTCGATTATGATCTCTCCGAGGTAATGTTCATCGCCACGGCCAACAGCCTGAACATTCCCGGGCCTTTGCTTGATCGTATGGAGGTCATCCGCATCCCCGGCTATACCGAGGATGAGAAGCTGAATATCGCCATGCGTTATCTGGTGCCCAAGCAAGTCAAGGCCAATGGCTTGAAGGCCGAGGAGATGGTGCTGAACGAGGCGGCGGTGCGCGACATTGTCCGCTATTACACCCGTGAGGCCGGCGTGCGCAGCCTGGAGCGCGAGGTTGCCAAGATCTGCCGCAAGGTGGTCAAGGAGATCCTGCTTAAACCGGCAGAAAAGAAAGTCACCATCACCCCGCGCAACCTGGAGAAATATCTGGGTGTACGGCGCTTCCGCTATGGCCGCGCCGAGGAACACGATCAGGTTGGTCAGGTGACGGGATTGGCATGGACTGAGGTGGGCGGCGATTTGCTGACCATCGAATCGGCGGTGGTGCCGGGCAAGGGTAAGCTCACCATCACCGGCCAGCTCGGCGAAGTGATGCAGGAATCGGTGCAAGCCGCCATGACGGTGGTGCGCAGCCGGTCGGCGGTGCTCGGTATCGACCCGGAGTTCTATCAAAAGAACGACATCCATATCCATGTGCCCGAAGGCGCCATCCCCAAGGATGGTCCCAGCGCCGGTATCGGCATGTGCACCACGCTGGTATCGGCGCTGACCGGTATTCCGGTGCGCGCCGATGTGGCGATGACTGGTGAGATCACGCTGCGCGGAGAAGTGCTGCCGATCGGCGGCTTGAAGGAAAAGCTGCTCGCCGCGCATCGCGGCGGTATCCATACCGTGTTGATCCCGCACGAGAACGTGCGCGATCTTGCGGAGATTCCGAAGAATATCAAACAACACCTTGATATTCGTGCGGTGAAATGGATCGATGAGGTACTGCAAGTTGCGTTGCAGCGTGCGCCGGAAGCCAAGACCGAAGCGGGGGAAGTCGTGGCCAAGGAAGCGGCGGCGGAGTCGGCGAAGGACACTATGCCGCTCCCGCATTGACGGTGTGATTCGATAATCGTCGTCAACGATAGACAGGCTGAAAAGTTATGAGGCTTTTCAGCCTGTTTTTTGTGTTGTGAATAAAACAAATTATTAGCAAAGATTGCGCATATTCGCTTGACACAGCTTCGAGGCTGTTGGTATAAAAGGCCGCGTGGCAGTATGTGTTGCTATGAATCAGGGGTGTTGTTTTCGTTTCAGTCGTCATTCATATCATTCAAGCATAGGGAGTAAAAAGTGAATAAATCAGAATTGATCGACGCGATTGCCGAGTCCGCCGAAATTTCCAAGGCCGCTGCCGGGCGTGCGCTGGATGGCATGGTCAAGGCGGTGAGCAAGGCATTGAAGAAAGGGGATACCGTCAGCCTGATCGGATTTGGCACGTTCACGGTGCGCAAGCGCGCCGCCCGTACCGGTCGCAACCCGCAGACCGGAGCCACTCTCAAAATCAAGGCTTCGAAAGTTCCTGCATTTAAGGCTGGTAAAGCGCTTAAGGATGCAGTAAAATAATCGACTTCCTCGGGTGCTTAGCTCAGCTGGGAGAGCGTCGCCCTTACAAGGCGAATGTCGGGGGTTCGATCCCCTCAGCACCCACCAAGAGGCTGCGGAGTGGTAGTTCAGTCGGTTAGAATACCGGCCTGTCACGCCGGGGGTCGCGGGTTCGAGTCCCGTCCACTCCGCCATTGATCCTGTATAAAGGGCGCACTGTTCCGTGTGCGCCCTTCTTACATGGCCGCCAGAACAACGGCGGATTCCCTAGTTGAGTAATCAACCTCACGCATCAATTCCACTACCATGCTCCAAGTTATCAGAGATCGCGCCCAAGGCCTGTTTGCATGGGTGATTGTCATCTTGCTCGTCGTTACCTTTGCCCTTTGGGGTATCAATGAATACTTTAGCGGCGATTCCAAGGTGGATGTCGCCGAGGTCAATGGCGAGGGCATCAGCCAGGACGAATTTCAGCGCGCTTATGAGCAGCAGCGTTTGCGCATCCAGTCGCTAATGGGTGGCAGCTTCGATCCGGCGCTGATCGACGACAAACGCATCAAACGCGATGTGCTCAATATGCTGGTTGAAGAAAGAGTGCTGATCCAGGCGGCGGAGAAGGCCGGTTACCGGGTTGGTGATGCCAGTTTGAATGCCGAGATTCAGCAGGTCGAGAGCTTCCAGCGTGACGGGAAATTCGACCGCGAACTGTACAATCAGTTTTTGCGTGGCCAGGGCATGACCGCAGGCGACTTCGAAACACGATTGCGCCGCGCCATGCTGATCGATCAATTCCGCAGCGGGCTTATGAACACGGTTGTGGTCACGTCGCGTCAGGTGGATGATGCCTTTCGGCTCGGCGGGCAGCAGCGCGATATAGGCTATATGACGTTGCCGGTGGCCGCATTTCTGGCGGACGTGACGGTGAATGATGGCGATGTGGCGCAGTATTATGAAAAAAACCGTGATCGGTTCACTCTTCCCGAGCAGGTGAGCATCGAGTACCTGGAGCTGTCCGCCGACGCGCTTGGGCAGAAAATCCCCATCGATGAACAGGCGGTGCGCAAACTCTATGCGGACCAGAGCGCCGAGCTGATGACCGAAGAGCAACGCCGTGCCGGACACATTCTGATTCAGGTGGACAGGAGCGCGGATGACAAGACCGTCGCGGCGGCGAAGGCCAAGGCGGAGAAGATATTGGCGCAGGTGCGCGCCGGGCAGCCGTTCGAGTCGCTTGCCAAGCAGTATTCCGATGATCCGGGTTCGGCCAATGCCGGCGGTGACCTGGGTTATTTTGGCCGGGGAGTGATGGACAAAGCGTTCGAACAGGCAACATTCGCCCTGTCTCCCGGCCAGGTCAGCGATCTGGTGCGCAGTGATTTCGGTTTCCATATCATCAAGTTGATCGATGTCAAAAAGCCACACGTCCAAACCTTCGAGGAGGCGCGGCCAAAGCTGGAGCAGGATTACCGGCGTCACAAGGCGGAAGAGCAATTCTTCGAGCAATCCGAATTATTGACCAACGCGGCTTATGAAAGCCCTGATTCGCTGGCGCCCGCCGCCAAGGCGATCGGTCTGGCCGTCAACGTGAGCGGCTTGTTTACTCGTGATGGCGGCGATGGTATCGCCGCCGATCCCAAAGTGCGCGCTGCGGCCTTTAGCGATGATGTATTGCGCGGCAACAACAGTGAGCCGGTCGAGCTTGGACAGAACAGGGTGGTGGTGTTGCGGATCAAGGAGCATAAGCAGGCGGTGACCCGTCCGCTGCAGGAAGTGCGCGGCGAAATCGTTGCCAAATTGCGTGTCAAGGCGGCGCAGGAGAAAGTCAAGGCGGCGGGCGAGGCGCTGCTCGCTCGCCTCAGAAAAGGCGAGGATGCTGCGGCGCTGGCGCGGGAGTATCACACTTCATGGAAGCAGGCCGGTTACATCAAGCGCGAGGAGCACACGATTGATCCGCTCATCGTCAATGCTGCTTTTAAGCTGGCCAAACCGGCTCAAAACGCGAAATCGTTTGGTGGCGTGGCGCTTTCTTCGGGTGATTATGCGTTGATCAGCGTATCCGCTGTGAGCAATGCCGACCCCAAGACGATGGACGCCGCGACACGGGATGCGCTGAAACAGGCGGCATTGCGTTTCTACGGGGAGAGTGAGTTCAAGGCCTTCCTGGACGAGCTGAGGGAGAAGGTGAAGATCGTGACGAAGGCTGAGAGTCTCTAGAAATGTAGGGTGCGCTTAACGCGCCTTGCCTGCTCAATGCCGGCGATGCTGCGTGGTGCGCACGGCGCACCCTACGGTTGTCGATTCATATTCCCGCTTATATCCCGCCCATTCCGGTGGTGTTGAAGCCACCGTCCACATACATAATCTCACCGGTGATGCCAGAGGCAAGATCCGAGCAGAGGAAGGCGCTGGCATTGCCCACTTCCTCTATAGTGACGTTGCGGCGCAAGGGTGCGCTCTTTTCCACATAGTCGAGAAATTTGCGGAAATCCGAAATGCCAGCGGCGGCGAGGGTTTTGATGGGGCCGGCGGAAATGGCGTTGACGCGGATGCCTTCGGGGCCGAGCGTTTGTGCCATGTAACGCACATTGGCTTCGAGGCTGGCCTTGGCTAAGCCCATGACGTTGTAATTGGGCATGGTGCGTTCGGCGCCGAGATAGCTGAGCGTGAGCAGCGCGCCATTGCGGCCCTGCATCATATTACGACCGGCCTTGGCCAGCGCGGCGAAGCTGTAGGAGCTGATCTCGTGGGCGATACGAAATCCCTCGCGGGTGACGCAGTCGAGGTAAGGGCCTTCGAGCTGCTCGCGCGGGGCAAAGGCGACCGAGTGGACGATGATGTCCAGATGGTCCCAATAATTGTCCAGGTTCTCGAACACCGCGTTGATCTGCTCGTCGCTGCCCACATCGCACGGCATGGTGATCTCGGAGCCGCACTGAGCGGCCATGTCTTCGACCCGCTCGCGGAGTTTTTCGTTCTGGTAGGTGAAGGCGAGTTCCGCCCCTTCGCGGTGCATGGCCTTGGCAATGCCCCAGGCGATGGAACGTGTGCTGGCGAGACCGACGATGAGCGCGCGTTTGCCACTTAGAAATGCCATGTTTTCACCCCTGTGGAAAATGAACTGTTAAAGGTCTGGCTAGTTTACCTTAATGTAAAAAAAGCTACACTATGTACGGCCGTCGATCGTTATAATCGTGCTTCGATGGGTTGAAGAAGAAACACAGGGCGTGATGCGGAATCAACACTCTTCGGGATCAGAATGCGTTTGATGCTGCATTGCTTTTCGCTCGTCTTGATGCTGCTATTGTCGGCTTGCGGCGAGCAACCATGGAACGATCCCTATCCCGCCCGGGATGCCGGCAAGAACATTCTCTATTCCGCTTTCTCCGACCGGCCCAAGCACCTCGACCCGGCGCGTTCTTATAGTTCGAATGAAGTCCAGTTTACGGCGCAGATCTATGAGCCGCCGTTGCAATATCATTATCTCAAGCGGCCCTATACGTTAATTCCACTTGGGGCGGCCGAAATGCCGCGGCCCGTGTTTCTGGATCGCAACGGCCGGACATTGCCCGGCCCGTCGGCCGACGTAGCCTACAGCGTCTATGAGATTCGCATCCGCCCGGGCGTGCGCTATCAACCGCACCCCGCCTTTGCCCGCGATGCCAGAGGACGTTTTCTTTACCATGATCTCGATGCCGAGGTTCTGGAGAAAATCAATACGTTGGGTGATTTCGCGCAAACGGGCACGCGCGAGCTGGTAGCGGCCGATTATGTTTATCAGATCAAGCGGCTTGCCCATCCGCGCCTGCATTCGCCGATACTCGGCGTGATGGCCGGCTATATCGTGGGGCTGAAGGAATATGCCGGACAGCTTGAGAAGATCTATCAGGCGCGGGTCGCAGATGGCAAGAATGACGAAGGCGGCTATCTGGATCTCAACCAGTTTCCTCTCGATGGAGCGCGGGTCGTCGACCGCTATACCTACCAGATCAAGGTCCGCGGCCAATATCCGCAATTGTTGTACTGGCTGGCGATGCCGTTTTTCGCGCCCATCCCGGAAGAAGCGGAGCGTTTTTATTCCCAGCCGGGACTGAAAAAAAAGAACATCACGCTCGATTGGTATCCGGTCGGCACTGGGCCGTACATGCTGACGGTGAACAATCCCAATCGCCAGATGGTGCTGGAGCGCAATCCCAATTTTCACGGCGAAGATTATCCTGCAGAAGGCGAAACGGAGGATCGGGCGAAGGGGCTGTTGGCCGATGCGGGCAAGCCGCTGCCCTTTATCGATAAGGTGGTTTTCAGTCTGGAAAAGGAGAGCATTCCCTACTGGAACAAGTTCCTGCAAGGATATTACGATGCCTCGGGAATCAGTTCCGACAGCTTCGACCAGGCGGTGCGCATCGGCGGGCAGGGTGAAGTAGCGTTGACCGATGACATGCAGGCGCGCGGCATCAGACTGAGCACCTCGGTGGAGGCTTCGACCTTTTACATGGGGTTCAACATGCTCGATCCGGTCGCGGGCGGTTACACGGAGCGGGCGCGCAAGCTGCGTCAGGCGGTGTCGATCGCGATCGATCACGAGGAATATATCTCGATCTTTACCAACGGCCGCGGCATCGCCGCGCAGGGTCCGATTCCGCCCGGCATCTTCGGTTATCAGGAAGGCGCTGCAGGCGTGAATTCTTATGTCTATGCTTGGCGCGATGGCCGGCCGCGGCGCAAACCCATTGAAGAGGCGCGCCGTTTGCTGGCGGAAGCGGGTTATCCTGACGGCAGGGATGGGAAAACAGGCAAGCCCTTGCAGTTGTATCTGGATATCACGGCGAGTGGGCCGGATGACAAGTCGCTGCTGGACTGGTATCGCAAACAGTTGCAGAAGCTGAACGTGGAACTGGTGATCCGCAATACCGACTACAACCGCTTCCAGGAAAAGATGCTGAAAGGGGATGCGCAATTGTTCATCTGGGGCTGGAACGCGGACTACCCCGATCCGGAGAATTTCCTGTTTCTGCTCTATGGGCCGAATGCCAAGGTGGGCAAGAACGGCGAAAACGCCGCCAATTACGACAATCCCGAATTCAACCGCCTGTTCGAGCAGATGAAGAACATGGAGAACGGCCCGGAGCGGTTGGCCATCATCAATGCGATGGTGGACATCGCCCGCCGCGATGCGCCGTGGATCTGGGGTTTGCATCCGAAGAAATTCACGTTGTATCACCAATGGTATTTCAACGCCAAGCCGAATCTGATGGCAAACAATACACTCAAATACCTGAAGGTCGATCCGCGTTTGCGCGAGGAGAAGCGCGCCGAGTGGAACCGTCCCATCGTTTGGCCGCTTGCGGCAATCATGGCCGTTCTGCTGTTGGGAACCGTGCCTGCGGTGATCGTCTATTTGCGGCGCGAATATGCGCCGCCGAAGTTACCGCAAAGCGCAGGATGACTTTCCCGACATGATCGCTTATATCGTCCGCCGCATTCTGTACGCTATTCCGATCCTGATCGGCGTGAATCTGTTGACCTTCGCCCTTTTTTTCGTGGTCAACACGCCGGACGACATGGCGCGCATGCAGTTGGGCATGAAGCGCGTTACGCCGGAGGCCATCGAAAACTGGAAGCAGGAGCGGGGCTATGATAAACCCCTGTTGTTCAATGCCACCGCCGCAGGCACGGGCAAGTTCACCGATACCATCTTCTACGAAAAATCGGTCAAGCTATTCGTGTTTGACTTCGGCCGGTCGGACAGCGGCCGCGATATCGCCTATGACATACAGCAACGCATGTGGCCCAGTCTGGTGGTGGCGTTGCCCATCCTGCTCGTCGGTCTGTTGACCAATATCACTTTTGCGATGCTGGTGGCTTTTTTCCGCGCCACCTATGTCGATGCCTGGGGTGTGGTGTTGTGCGTTACATTGATGTCCATCTCAGGTTTGTTCTACATCATTGGTGGCCAATATCTGGTGGGCAAGATGCTGCACCTGGTGCCCATCTCCGGCTACGAAAGTGGCGTCGATGCCTGGAAATTCGTCATCCTGCCTGCCGTGATCGGAATCATCAGCGGCATCGGCTCGGGGATACGTTTGTATCGTTCCGTCTTTCTCGAAGAGATCGGCAAGGACTATGTGCGCACCGCGCGCGCCAAGGGGTTGTCCGAATCACGGGTGTTGTTCCGCCATGTGCTGAAGAACGCCATGACTCCTATTTTGACCGGTGTAGTAGCGGGTTTACCGTTACTGTTCATGGGCAATCTGGTGCTGGAGTCCTTTTTCGGCATTCCGGGGCTGGGCAGCTATACCATCGACGCCATCAACATGCAGGATTTCGCCATCGTGCGCAGCATGGTGTTTTTGGGGTCGGTGCTCTACATTCTTGGCTTGCTGTTGACCGATATTTCCTACACCCTGGTCGATCCGCGTGTGAAATTGGGCTGATATGAATAGCCAGGATCTGACAAAAGACAAACCAAAAACGGGCGGGATGGCGCTGCTGCTTTTCGCCGCTGTGGCGGTGTTCTCTGTCATCTTGTTTTCGCCGGTGAAATTCGTCGTGCTATGGA
>SBBG01000239.1 GCA_005240065.1 Gammaproteobacteria bacterium
ACAATTTGCACTCGATCGCGCCGTTGTAGAGGGTGTGGATGCGCCGCGCGCGCAGACCGATGTGCTTGCCCAGATCGGGATTGCCGGTGAACACCGCCGCCTTCCAGCCGTGGAAATATTCCTTGAGCTTGTCACCAAGCAGACGGTACAGTGGCCGCAGCTCCTCGATCTGGCCCAGGCGCTCGCCGTAGGGCGGGTTGACTATCACCAGGCCGGGAGCTCCGCCCTTGCCATGCACTGGCGCGCCATCGACAGCCGCCAGTTCGCGCTGCTCGATGCGCACCAGATCCTGCAAGCCCGCGCGCTGCACATTGGCCGCCGCCGCCCGCGCCGCCTTGGCATCACTATCGTAGCCGACGATCGGCGGCGAATGTTTCAAGCCTTGTTCTTTGCGCTCGCCGGCCTCGGCTAGCAGCGCGGCCCATGCGGCGGCGTCATGGCCTTTCCAGCGCAGAAAGCCGTAATACGGCCGTAACAATCCCGGCGCAATATCCGCAGCGATCAGCGCCGCCTCGATGGGCAAGGTACCCGAGCCGCACATCGGGTCGAACAACGCGCCACCTTCGCGCGCAATGGCAGGCCAGCCCGCGCGCAGCAGTATCGCCGCGGCGAGACTTTCCTTGAGCGGCGCCTCCACGCCTTCCTGCCGATAGCCGCGCCGGTGCAGGCTTTCGCCGGCCAGGTCGATGCTCACCGCCGCCTCGTCGCGGCGCAGGTGGACATTGACCCGCACATCCGGCCGCTCGCGCGCCACCGACGGCCGCACGCCGTAACGCTCGCGAAATTGGTCGACGATGGCATCCTTCACTTTGAGCGCGCCGAAGTGCGTATGCGTGATGCGCGATTGCACGGCGCTGAAGTCCACGGCCAGCGTGCCGTCCGGCGCCAGATGCTCGCTCCAGCGGATGGCGTGGACGCCGTCGTACAGCGCTTCCGGCGTGGGTGCCTCGAATCTGGCGAGCGGCAGCAACACCCGGCTGGCGATGCGTGACCACAGGCATATGCGGTAGGCCTGCGCCAAGGTCGCCTCAAAGGACACGCCGGCGCGCGTCTCGGCAATGGTAGAAACACCTAGCCCGCGCAGCTCATCGGTGAGCAGCGGCTCCATGCCTTTGGCGGTGGTGGCGAAGAAAGAAAGGATAGGGGAGGTCATCAATATCGCTGATCAGAAGCGACCGGCACAACGAGAGCCAGTCACGCGGGAAACAGAAGCAGCATTATAACCCTTCTTTCCGTCGCGTTGATGGTTCGCGCACATCTGATAGAATGATTACATCTTCTAATAAAAATCGTTTACCCTTTCTACGCGAGGTAGCCATGAAAAGGATTTTACTGACGGTTGTCGCTACCCTGCTCGCCGCCTGCGGCCAGCAACAACCGCCCCAGCAGGGTGGACCTCCCGGTCCGATGCCCGTCTCGGTGGCGGCGGCGATTGAAAAGCCCGTCGCCGAAAGCCATGAATTCGTGGCACGGCTGGAAGCCGTGGAACGCGCCGAGGTGCGGGGACGGGTGACGGGATACATCGAGGCGGTGCATTTCAAGCCGGGCGCATTGGTCAGAAAAGGCGATCCGCTGTTCAGTATCGACCGGCGTTCCTTCGTGGCGGCGGTGGCGCGCAGCGAAGCCGCGCTCGCCGGCGCGAGCACACGCGCCGAATTCGCGCAGAAGGAACTGACGCGCTTTGAAAAACTGCTGAGCGAAAAGGTCGTGACCCAGCGGGATTACGATCAACGGCTCAGCGATGCGCGCGCGGCGGAGGCGGAGGTGCGGTCGGCGAAAGCCGAGCTCGACGCCGCGCGGCTCGATCTTTCCTTCGCCGAAGTGCGTTCCCCGATCACGGGGCGCGCCAGCAAGGCCGAAATCACCGTCGGCAATCTGGTTCAGTCCGGCGTGCCCGATGCGACCATCCTCACCACGGTGGTTTCGCAAGATCCGATCTACGTCGCCTTCGATGCGGACGAGAGCGCCTATCTCAACTTCGCGCCGCGCCTGGCCAAACGTGAAGCGATCATGGTCAACGTCGGCATCGCCGGTGAAACGGGTTTCCCGCGCCGCGCGCGGCTCGATTTCGTCGACAACCGCCTCGACCCCGCCACCGGCACGGTGCGGATGCGCGCCACGCTGGACAACCCCGATGGCGCGCTGACGCCGGGGCTGTTCGCCCGCGTCAAGCTGACCGACGAAGGCGGCAAGCGCAACGCGGTGCTCGTCGCCGACAAGGCAATCGGCACGGATCAAAGCAAGCGCTTCGTCTTTGTCGTCGGCGCCGACAAGGTTCCGCAATACCGGCCCGTCAAGCCTGGCGCATTGGTGGGCGCGCTGCGCGTCATCGAGGAAGGGCTGAAACCCGGCGAAATGGTGGTCGTCAACGGCCTGCAACGCGTCATGCCGGGCATGCCTGTCGCACCGCAAACCGTCAGCATGGAAAGCGCCGCCGCAACGCCCGCCGGCAATGGGCAGGCCCCGCAACAAACCGGCGCCAAACCGGAAGACACTAAACAGACCGCGGCACCCGACGCCTCCGGCGCCAAGAACAAGCAATAATCCAGGAAGGAGCCACGGATGAAGCTCGCCAAATTCTTCATCGACCGGCCGATCTTCGCGGCTGTGATATCGATCATGATCTTCATCGCCGGCATCCTGTCGCTGCGCGTGCTGCCGGTTTCCGAGTACCCGGACGTGGCGCCGCCATCGGTGCAGGTGCGGGCGATCTATCCCGGCGCCAATCCCAAGGTCATTGCCGAAACCGTCGCCGCGCCGCTGGAGGATCAGATCAACGGTGTGGAGAACATGCTCTACCTGTCCTCCAACTCCACCAGCGACGGCGTGCTCAGCATCACCGTCACGTTCAAGGTCGGCACCAACGTCGAGCAGGCCGAAACCCAGGTGCAGAACCGCGTGCAGCGCGCCCTGCCGCGGCTGCCCGAAGAAGTGCGGCGCATCGGCGTCACCACCGTGAAAAGCTCGCCTAACCTGACCATGGTGGTGCATCTGCTGTCGCCCGACGGCCGTTACGACGACACCTACCTGCGCAATTTCGCCCAGCTCAACGTCAAAAACCGCCTCGAACGCATCCCCGGCATGGGTCAGGTGCTGCTGTTCGGCGGTGGCGATTACGCCATGCGCGTATGGCTCGATCCGAACAAAATCGCGGCGCGCGGCATGACCGCCTCCGACGTGGTGCGCGCCATCCGCGAACAGAATGTGCAGGTCGCGGCCGGCGTGATTGGCGCGCCGCCCAGCAATCACGGCTCGGAATTCCAGATCAACGTCAACACGCAGGGGCGCCTGGTCAGCGAGGAACAGTTCGGCGCCATCATCGTCAAGA
>SBBG01000003.1 GCA_005240065.1 Gammaproteobacteria bacterium
CGCCACGGTTGCCGCCAGCAAGGCCCCGAGCAACGTGCCAAAACCATTCACCCAGACATCCAGTTTCGAGGCAACGCGATTGGGCAGATACATCTGCAAGGTTTCCATGCCGATGCTCAGTAGCACGCCGGACAGTGTGGCCACCATGATCGCCGACACGATCCGCAGCAGGCCCGGCCGGCGGTGTGCCAACAGCCAGGCGGCGAGCCCGCCCACCGGGATATAGACCAGGATATTGACCAGAATATCGGAGCGCGAGATATAGCGCGGCCAGGGGGCGCTCAGCAGCGAACGGAGATCCTCGTCGGGCGCTCGCCAGCCGCTCAGCGGGTAGAGGCTGCCATACGCTATAAGCAGTATGTAACCTAATAACACCAGCACACCCAGGGCGGGTGAGGGAGTCAGGGCGGCGGGGCGCGAGGAGGGGATGTTCAGTGTCTTCATGAAAACATTCCGGGATGTGGCGATTATATGATAGGTTTCAATAACGATCATCCCAAAGATATGTCGAAGAGGCTCAGGTCATGCCTGGAGAAAAAGATATTTCACGGTTTTTGCGGCGCGCCAGCCTCTTGGTCGCGTGGGGCTTGCTGTTGTTTCTTCCGCCATCGCGCGCCGCAGAGCTGGAGACCAGCGCCTTGCCGACCACCATCGAGCGCGTCAAACCGAGCGTGGTGGCGATCGGCACACTGCAAGCGACACGCCGTCCGCCTGGAAAATTTCTCGGCACCGGCTTCGTCGTCGGCGATGGCGGCTATGTGCTGACCAATGCGCACGTTGCCAGCCGAAGTCTTGCCACGGAAGAGAAAGAGGCGATAGTGCTGTTCATCGGCGATCGCAACTCCGCCAGCTCGCGCGAGCTGACCCTCGTTGCGCAGGATCCCGGTCATGATCTGAGCTTGCTCAAGATCTCCGGCGCACCGCTCATCCCGCTCAAGCTGGGCGATTCCGACCGGGTGCGTGAAGGCGAGGTGTATGCCTTCACGGGTTTTCCCATCGGCAGCGTGCTGGGATTGCGCCCCGTCACCCATCGCGGCCTGATCTCGGCCATCACGCCCATCGCCACCCCACCCGACGCGTCAGCCCAACTGGATCCCAAAACCATCAAGCGCCTGCAATCGCCATTCGACGCCTTTCAACTCGACGCCACTGCCTATCCGGGCAACAGCGGCAGCCCTTTGTATCACCCGCAGACCGGCGAGGTGATTGGCGTGATCAATATGGTGTTCGTCAAGGAAACCAAGGAAAGTGTCCTGGAAAAACCCAGCGGCATCAGTTATGCGATTCCGATCAACTTCGCGGTGGACTTGCTGCGGCGCGCGGGGATTGCCGTCAATGCCAAAAATTGAGTCTGGTGATGGGCACACCTGAAAACACGGTACAATTAAGCGTCTACGGTTTTTTTACAGGGTAATCAATGCAAGCAGAACAACTGAAGCAACTCGTGCTGACCGCGCTCGCAGACATGAAGGCGGTGGACGTGAAAGTATTCGACGTGCGCGGCATGACCAGCATCACTGACTTCATCGTCATCGCCAGCGGCACGTCCGACCGGCATGTCAAATCGGTGGCGGACAACGTGATCGCCGAGGCGAAGAAGGCTGGAGCACGGCCGCTGGGCGTGGAAGGCGAGCGCGAAGGAGAATGGGTGCTGGTCGATCTGGCCGACGTGGTGGTGCACGTCATGCTGCCGCGTGTGAGGGATTTTTACCAGCTCGAAAAGCTGTGGGACGTGGGGATGAAGGAAGAAAGCGCCGGAGCGCCATAGAAACGGAGCTTCGGTTCTCGCATCGTTTTAAGGGTACTCTAAAAATCGATCAAGGCGCGAGCGCATTTCTAACGCCGCCATCGCGGCTTCAGCGGATTTTTAGGGGTGTCCTTAACCTGGTTGTTGCGCTTCCTTCACCAACTGATTGTTGGGGGAAATATGCAGCTCGACACGGCGGTTCTGGGCGCGCCCTTCCGGGGTGTCATTGGAGGCCACCGGATTGTCCGGACCGAATCCCATCACGGTCATGCGGCCGGAAGATACGCCCTGCTCCACCAGATAATTGCGCACCGCGCTGGCGCGGCGTTCCGAGAGTTGCTGGTTGTACTTCATGGTGCCGACATTGTCGGTGTACCCGGCAACGGTCATTTCGGTCTTATCGTATTTTTTCAGGATGGCGGCCATTTTTTGCAGATTGGCTTTCGCCTCGGGTTTAAGGGAGGACTCGTTGAAGTCGAACAGGATCTTGTCTTTCATGGTGGCGACGATGCCATCATCGACGCGCTGCACATCGGCAACCTGCGCCAGTTCCTGCGCCTGCTTGTCCATATAGTTGCCGATGACGCCGCCCGTCGCGGCACCGAGCACGCCGCCGATCAAGGCTCCCTTCCCGGCGTTGCCTTTCTTGCTGCCGATCAGGCCGCCAACCACGGCGCCACCCAGGCCGCCGATGATCGCGCCCTTCTGGGTGCGGGACATGTCGCCCGATGTCTGACCGCCCTGCATGGTGGCGCAACCAAATTGCGTCAAAGCGAGTCCGGTGACAGCGATTAAAACGACGCTCTTTTTCTGGAAGATGGTCATAGCGAAGTCCCATTAAAAAAAACGATACATTAGTATATCATCCTAAAAACCTCAGTTGGAGTCTGCTGCGAATGCCTAAGGCACCAAATCTGCGCGAGAAAATCGCAAAATCTGTCCTCACCGTAGCGCATGGCTACGGTTGCGGAATATGTTGCGATTTTCTCGCCCATCTTCAGCGCTTTAGTCATTCTCGCTACGGCCCCAACTGAGGTTTCTAGGATCATCGAAGCATGAAAAATCTGTAAAGAAGCGCGAATAAACGGCAAATCACATGCGTATTCTCTTGATCGCGACCGGCGAGCGCATGCCGGAGTGGGTACAACAGGGGTACCAGGAATACGCCAAACGCCTGCCACCGGAGTGTGGTTTGCACCTGACCGAAGTTACGCCCAGCAAACGCGGCAAGGGCGCCAGCGTGGCGCGGGCCATGCACGATGAGGGCGAGCGTATGCTCGCGGCCATACCTCGGGGCAGCAGAGTCATCGCACTCGAAGTGGATGGCCGCCCATGGCGCACCGAGGAATTGGCGCAACGGCTGGAAGAGTGGATGCAAAATGGCAGCAATATCGTCCTTCTGGTCGGCGGCCCCGACGGTCTGTCGCCAGCCTGCCGGGCGCGCGCCGATGAGCGCTGGTCGCTATCGCCGCTGACGCTGCCGCATCCACTGGTACGTATCGTGCTTGCGGAGCAGTTGTATCGCGCATGGAGCATTCTCAAGCGCCACCCCTATCATCGCGGGTGAGTTGCGCGCCAAAGAGTTGGATTTTCGAGTCAATCTCGTGGCGCGTGTCAAGTAGTTGGCTTTGGAGCATGGTGGATTTTTGACGATGCTGGATCAGGCAAAAATCGGCGGCTTTTTCGCAAAGTACATAAGTGTGCTTTTGCTCTGCTGCCTGGGCGTTATCTTTTCCGCAGCGGCCACGGCTGAGGAGATGGTTTCGCCCTGGTTGCTGGTCGATACCCGCCAGCAAACCTTGACGGTCTTCGCCGGCCAGGGCAAGGTCATCAAGCACTTCCCCTACGTCGCGCTTGGCCGTGGTGGCAGTGGAAGCGAGCGGCGGCGCGGTGACGGCAAGACGCCGCTGGGTACGTTTCATGTAGCCTGGATCAACCCGAACAGCCAGTTCGATATCTTTTTCGGCCTTGATTTCCCGGGCGTGGAAAATGCGGACCGGGCTTATCGCGACAGCATCATCGACCGCGAGACGTATCACAACATCCTCGATGCCGCCCTCACCAAGCGCACGCCTCCGCAAGACACCCCTCTGGGCGGACAAATCGGCATTCATGGCCTGGGCAAGAGAAGCCCGCGCATTCATCGGGGTTTCAATTGGACCGATGGCTGCGTCGCTCTGACCAACGCGCAAATCAGATCGCTTGCCAGATGGGTGCGGATCGGCACCAAAGTTATGATCATCTGAGTCTTCCGTCAAGCGGGAAATATCGAGTTTCTCGCTCCATGAAGTTTTTCTTCTCGTAAAAATCAGCGAAAAAAGTTCGGTGGTTTCTCTATGAAACACGCATGTTTGTCGCCAATTCCCGACGGGCTTTTTGCGTTCCGGGTATGGCAAAAAGCGTGATACTGCATTAGTCTAATCGCGTCGCAGGCCATACAAAAACCTGCGTGTGAAATGCAAGAAAAAATGCAAGGAGAGAATCTATGAATAAAGCAGTGAAGTTGGTTCCTGTTGTGTTGTCACTAAGTCTCGCCGCCTGCGCCACCAGCGGCGATCTCGATAAGCTCCGCGCCCAGGTCGAACAGGCGCAGGAAACCGCCACCGCTGCTCAAGGCAAGGCGGATCAGGCATTGAGCAAGGCGGCCACGGCCCAATCGACGGCCGATCAGGCATTGAGCAAAGCCACCTCCGCCGCCTCCGCCGCCGACCAGGCAACGGCCAAGGCAAACAATGCCCAGGCCACCGCCGACCAAGCCATGCAAAAGGCCAATGAAGCTAACGGCAAAGCGGATCAGATCAACGAAAAGCTTGACCGGATGTTCAAGAAATCGATGGAAAAATAAGGCGGCCAGATTCATGCCGTCGTGTATCAGGTTGCCAGAGGCGGTGTTTTGGCAACCTGATATCGTTGTGGTTCAGTTGATCCGGCTACCTGCCGCCGGCACCCTGATGAAGGCATCAAGCCCGAGTTGGGACTGAATCCGGCGCAGGTGTTCCTGCGCCTCGTTTTTGTCGCCAAAGGGACCTGCCAGCACGCGATACCCTCCCTGCGCGGCGACATGGCGGGCGGGAATGGGCGGTCCCAGATGACGCAGCAAGGCGGCGATACGGTGTGCCTTGTCCATGGTCTTGAAGCTACCCGCCTGCACGTACCACTGCCTGTTATTGGGCGCCCTCTCTTGTGACGAGCGGCTATCGTTCATGGCTTCGGCGGATGAACCAGAGGAAGACGAGGAAGCATCTTTCACTTCCAGCGCGGAATCCTTGTCCTGCTCCGGCTCGATGACGGGCAAGGCGGCGAGCAGCTCATCCAGCGACGGACTGCCGGGAGAGATTGGCACGGGGAAACCGTGTCCGCGCCTGGTGAGGCGGATCACCCGGCCCCACTCGACAGCGGCCTTGTTGTCCCCGGTGACGCGGCTCACGACCTTGATCGCCGGGGTGAGATTGCCTTCCCACGCCTTGAGTTCTTCCTCCAGCGGTTTATGCGCCTCCATGTACAAAGTGCCATCGCGCCAGCCCGCCAGAAAAGGCTGGTTGACTATGGTGACAGGAATGCCCGGCGGGATGCGGTCAAACAGCGCGGCAATGTCCTCGGGATAAAGATGGATGCAACCGTGACTGACGCGCATGCCGATGCCATAGGGCTTATTGGTGCCGTGGATCAAATAACCGGGCAAGCCGAGCCGGAAGGCATGTTTCCCAAGCGGATTGTCCGGGCCGGCCGGCACGACCGCTGGCAATGGCTCGCCCTTCCTGGCGTGCTCTTCCCGGATCGAGGCGGGCACGGTCCAGATGGGATCTTTTTGCTTCGAGATTACCTGGGTTGCACCAACCGGCGTCGACCAGCCTTCCTTGCCGATGCCGATGGGGTGAGTGACTACGGTCGCGCTTTCGTCCTTCCTCGCCGGGGGATAATAAAACAGGCGCATCGTTGCGATGTTGATCACGATGCCTTGCCGCGGCGCGTCGGGCAGGATGAACTGGGTGGGCAACAGGATGGGAGTTCCTTCGCCGGGCAGCCATGGATCCACGGTGGGATTGGCGTCGGTGATTTCGCTATAACCGAGGTTGTAGCGCCGCGCGATGTCGGACAGAGTGTCTTCCTGCCGGGCAAGGACGACGCGCAGCTCGCCGACGACATCGTTGCCGGCCGATGGTAGCGGCAGGGTGTCGGCCGGCACAGGGAGGCATAAGCCCAGCAACGCGCCGGCAAGCGCCCCCCGGAACAAGGTGAAATTCGATGGGAATCTAGTCATGAGTTGATGGCCTCCTTGCGTAATTCCTGGGGCGATGTGAGACGAGCGCATCCTGCGCTTCGCATCCGCAGCCAGTGTGTTCATGCGGTTATATTGCTACAGGCGTAAGCTAAATTCCAGCGATTTTTACAGTGTCGATAGCGTTTTTCCGAGCACCCTAAAAATTAGATACTCGAAATTTGATACGATCACGGTTTGTCACAAAAAATCGGAAACTTGCGCCCCAATGTCCAATTTCGTTATATATCTCGCCTCCTCTTCCCCGCGCCGCCGCGAATTGCTCGAACAAATCGGCATCGGTTACCAGATATTGAGCGCGGAAGTGGATGAAGCTCTGCGCCAGAACGAAGCGCCCGAGCTATATGTGTCGCGCCTGGCCTTGGCCAAGGCGCGCGCCGGTTGGCAAACCTTGGCCGCGCAACCGCGTCGCCCGGTGCTGGGCGCGGATACTGCGGTGGTGGTGGATGGTGATGTGCTGGGTAAACCGCGCGACAGGGACGATGGTCTGGCGATGCTGGAACGGTTGTCGGGCCGCAGCCATCATGTCTTGACCGCCGTGTCGCTGGTGGGCGAAGAGCGCGAGGCGGTACGGCTGAGCGTCAGTCGCGTCACCTTCCGCGCTATCAGCGCCGAGGAGCGCGCGGCCTACTGGGACAGCGGCGAACCCGCCGGCAAGGCTGGCGCCTACGCCATCCAGGGGCGCGCGGCGATCTTCGCCGTATATCTGGAAGGGAGCTATTCCGGCGTGATGGGTTTGCCGTTGTATGAAACGGGGGAGCTACTGGCGGAGTTTGGTATTGGGGGCATACGCTTGGCTTCAGAGAGACAGAATCCAGCACCCTACTCGTGTCCTGGGCCAGTATGGTTATAACCTTCAAGCCAGCCTCGCTGGATAACATAGCGTACCCAGTCGGCCACATTATCTGTTTTCAACTTTCTGGAAATATTCAGCCTGTGAGCGCTGATTGTTCTGTCTTCCCTGCAGAAATGAGCGGCGATTTCCCTGGTGCTCTTGCCTTCGGCCACCAGAATGATCACCTTGCGTTCCGTTTTCGTCAATTTGTCGAGCGGTGGAGGCCGCATATTGATGGAAGGGCTGATGTATATGCCTCCACGCCCGACAAGTTCGATGGCATGAACAATGTCGCGTGACTTTTCCTCT
The DNA here is from genome assembly GCA_005240065.1 of Gammaproteobacteria bacterium. Classification (GTDB taxonomy): domain Bacteria; phylum Pseudomonadota; class Gammaproteobacteria; family Ga007554; genus SBBG01. The sequence goes on from SBBG01000003.1 coordinate 7,171, forward strand.
TTCAGCACATAGCCGCGCGCACCATTTTGCAAGGCGTCGCTCACGAATTGCGGATTGTTATACATGCTATGCACAAGCATGCGAATTTCGGGATAACCACGATGCAATTCCTCGATGAGCGCGAGACCATTCATTCGGGGCATGGAAATGTCCACCACCATCATATCGGGACTCAGCCGTTTGGCCAACTCCAACGCATCCACGCCATCCGCAGCCTCACCCACCACCTCGAATTGTGGCGTATCCTCCAGCCAGGCGCGCAACCCCGCCCGGGTCGTGGCGTGATCGTCGACCAGCGCGATTCTGACAGGTGAATCAACCGTGGCCATGAGCATATCCTCCTGATTTGTCATACGGGCGCCTCTAAAAATTCGATCAAGACGCGAGGGCAAGGCGCAAATGGGCGAAAAAGCGCAGTGTACACGCAAGTACATGAGTATTTTGAGCCCATTTGCAACGCCGCCATCGCGGCTTCAGCGAATTTTTAGAGGCGCCCGTACCGCCGTGCCCGGCAAAATAGCCATGAGACTGGTACATCCAGCCTCGGAAAATATGTCGAATCGGCCACCCAAATACTCGATACGTTCCCGCATATTGCGCAAACCTATTCCTCCAGTCCGGTTGAGATCATCGATCTCAAAACCGCGGCCGTTATCGACGATAACAAAGCTCACCCCCTCTGGTTCGTGAGAAAGTGTTACACGGACTTCGGTAGCCGCAGTGTGACGTTCGATATTGGTCAAGGCTTCCTGGGCAATGCGATATAACGCCAACTCCTCTTGCTTATTAAAACGGCGATCAGCCAGCGTATTCTCAAGATTGATCCGCACACCAGTACGCTCCTCGAACTCCGTCTTCAACTGATCAATGGCGGCCGATAAACCCAGGTTGTCGAGAACCGCAGGCCGCAAGCCATGTGAAATCCGTCGTACTTCCGTTATCGCCTGAATGAGTTTTTCCAGGCCATCGCCGAGAAATCTCTTAACCGCCTCAATATCACCGCTCAGCTTTTTCTCCGCAAGCTCAAGCTTGAATTTGGCGGCGATCAATCCTCCGGCAAGACCTTCGTGCAATTCACGCGACACCCGGGCGCGCTCCTCTTCCTGCGCAGTGACTATACGCTGCGCCATGTCCTTCAATTGCCTCTCGGCCATCCGGTGTTCCCGCGCATTCAACATCAAGCCGGTGACGAACACCAGAAGCAAGGCCGCCAGGGCGATGGCCATGAGTTTTTCCAGAGTGCCGGTCACGTGCCCCCGCACCGTTTGCGTCGTGCGCTCGACATCATCGAGATAAATGCCCGTACCTACCATCCATCCCCATTTTTCCAGTAACACGACATAGCCCAGCTTCTCGGCCTCTTTCCGGGTGGATGGTTTATTCCAGAAATAACGCTGAAAGCCGTCTCCCTGCCTGGCCGCGTTCAACAACGACCGAATCGCCGGCATTCCTCCCAGATTTTTCCCCTCCAGCTCTGGTTGGCGCGGATGGACCAGGTTATTGCCGTCAAGATCATAGACAAAAAAATAACCATCTCTGCCATAGCTGATATTTCGCAAGATGGCTTTGGCCTCTTCCAATGCGGCCGCATCGTCACGACCGGCACTATAGAGAGGTGCGATGGTACTCATCGCCAGATCAACATAACCACTGAGCTCCGCGCGCTTGGCGGTGATGAAGCTATCCTCGATCAGCGCCGCTTGCTGTTCCGCCAATCGCTGGGCATTGAAGTTCACCAATGCGCCAATAGCGAGCACAACCATCAGCATCGCTATCGGGAACAGCGTAAGCTTGAAGATGCTGTGCTCTGTTTTCATGGAGTCCGCTCCCGGCTGATAAATCATGCGCGACACATCAAGACATAAAAATTCCGGCATTCGCCATCATACTCAATATATCTGGGTGAAATACATACGTAATTCTACCTGGACAAAATCAGGTTGTATTGCGAATTGGAAAATACATAAAAAAAGGAAATAGTGATACCCAATCATGGCGCGTACTTCTCCCATGGTGGAATGAGGTCTCTGATTCAACCCCTTTATAAAGGAGCTCCGAAAATGTCTGAAATCGAAAAAACGGGCGGGGCGTTTTTTTATGTCTCAATCATTCCGTTGATTATTTTCCTGATCTACGCGTCCGCGAAGCTTTCCGAAAAGCAATGGCTGGAGCGGCAGTCATACATAGAAAATTTTCAGTTTCCCGATGCGGTTCACGAAAGGGTTTGCGAAAAATATCCACACCTCGGGGAAGACCATATAAACCAAGTAATGTCATCATTGAAGACATGGTTTTTGCTGTGCGGAAAATCGTCTTTCAACATGATCTCCATGCCATCGCAAGTGGTCGACACGGCATGGCATGAATTCATTTTGTTCACGAGGCAATACGAAGAGTTTTGCCAGAATGCGACAGGTTGTTTCATTCATCATAGACCGGCCGAAGCGATGGAAACGCCGACACAGGCGCAAGAGGGGATTCGGCGGACGTGGGAGCTCGCTTGCGGTCATGAAGGCATCAATCCGAAGTCGCCATCCAGGCTTCCCATGTTGTTCGCCATCGATACTCTGCTGGATATTCCCGATGGCTTCCGTTACGTGCTCGATTGCTCGGTGGCGGAAGATCATAAATGTCCGGTTGAAGATTCAAGCCCCGGGCAAAGCGCGCCCTACTGCGCGTCTCACATAGGAATCAGAAGTTGCGGTGGGGGTGGAGGTGGATGTGGATGTGGTGGAGGATGCGGAGGGGGCGGTTAATGATCGAACCTCGAAACTTCTCGAGAGCATAGGCTTACGTGATACCGGGCAATATAGGGAAAGCGGGATTGACCGCCATCTCACCGGAAGTGTTCACCTCCCTGAAAGTACGGTAGACCTATCAACCAAAGGAGATTTAGCATGAACCTGAAGCCAAAGAATTTTCCTCTGTTAGCTGCGGTCATCGCAGTCACTGCGCTTTCCGGTTGCGCGACTTACCGAACGGACTCAAACATAACCTCCGAGCCTACGTCTGCCGTAGCATCAAAGGCCAACGTCCTCATCTTGGAGGGTGTTCCAGACAAAAAATACAAGGAGCTTGGGCCAGTTGAAGTCAGTGTAAAAAATTGACCGTTTTCCACAAAGACCCAACGAAGGAGCAGGCCAATGAAGCCCTTATTGAAAAAGCAAGAATTATTGGTGCGGATGCCGTAATTAAAGTCACTTACGAAAGCGGAATTGGTTTTACCACATGGGGCTACATCGACGCCAAGGGTACTGGTGTCAAATTCGATGAGTAATGCAGGTCTAAACACTGCGCTCCAGCGGGGCTGCGCGATAAAGTCGCGCAGCCCCGCTGAGATTGAACGATAAGCGACAACAAGAGAGCGGGGTTATTTCCGCCCGTCCACTCATCAAAAAAGGGGCATTAATGAGAGTGGCCGTTGATGCCAGTGGCGGTATATACGTGGCAGGATTGACCTCGGGCGGTCTGGATGGAAACATATCTTTGGGGTCGAATGATGCTTTCATCGTAAAATACGTCTCATCGGGCACGAAGGTCTGGATCCGGCAATTCGGAACATCATTCAATGACGGGGTGCGCGATATCGTTATGGATGGCGCTGGTAACGTCTATGTGGCGGGTCGCTTGTGGCGTGGAAACTTTGCACAGGGATTAGAGGAGTACTTCGTGGTGAATACGATTCGCTGGGAACGGAGGTCTGGAGGAAATCGCTGGCTTCAACGGGCGCCGGCATCGCCAATAGTATAGCCATGGATACCGGCGGCAGGATGTATGCTGCCGGATACGCCGCAGGCAATCTGGACGGCAACACATCGTTGGGGCCGGAAGATGTCTTTGTGGTCAAGTATGACACGGCGGGGATAAAGCAGTAACCTGGCGGGGAAGATGCCAAGGAGCCACTGATGTGCCAGAGGTTCCTTGGCGCATGAATATTCGTTTTTACTTCACAAGGAGAGCACCATGTACAAGGAAATCATGTTTTCATTCGCGATTATTCTGGGCCTGATTTTGACAGGCTGCGCCTCCGTACCCATGGCCAGTCTGGAAAAAGATACTGCGGCGAAAGCCTTCGTCACACAACCCGGAAAAGCCAATATTTATGTCTATCGGCATGAAACCATGGGCGCGGCTGTCAAAATGCCGGTGGCGCTGAACGGAAAATTGGTGGGGGATACCGCCGCAAAAACTTACTTGCTGCTCGACGTTGAACCTGGCAATCACACCTTGGTGTCAAAAACCGAAAACGACGCCGTTTTGAATGTGGCTGCGGAAGCCGGAAAAAATTACTACGTCTGGCAGGAAGTCAAAATGGGCCTTTGGTCGGCGCGTTCGGCGTTACATTTGGTGGACGAAAAGAAAGGGCGAGAGGATGTCACCGAGTGCATGCTTATTGAGGCTGGTGCTCAATAACATGGCTTTGTCAGGACATTTCTCCAATGCCGCATAACCTGATTACTAAAATTCCGGGCAATCCAAGCACCAAAATCCTGCTCGGCTTGTTGTCAGGCGCGGCTTTGGGCATTGCCGCGCGGGTGGCGGCGCAGGGCGCGCCGTGGCTGGACTGGGTGGTGGAGAATGTTGCTCTGCCGATAGGGCAGATTTTCTTGCGTTTGTTGTTCATGCTGGTGATACCGCTGCTGTTTTCGGCGCTAGTGATCGGCATCAGCGGTCTCGATGTGCGGCGCATGGGGCGGATGGGCGGGCGGATGCTGGGTTATACCGTGGTGGTTTCGTTGATCGCGGTGTTGATCGGCATGGTGCTGGTGAACTGGTTGCAGCCGGGCGCGGGATTGCCGGACTCGCTGCGTCATTTAGCAAGTTCTTCCTCATTCTCCATCTCCATTCCCAAGCCGCCGGAGACTTCCGGTGTGGCGATGATCGTCGGCATGTTTCCCGATAATCCGGTGAAAGCTGCGGCCGGCGGCGAGATGCTTGGGGTGATCATTTTTTCGTTGATTTTCGGCATCGGCCTGTCGTTTACCCGGACGCAAGCGGCCATGCGGCTGCGCGAGGTGATCGAAGGGCTCTACGATGTGAGCATGACGCTGATCCAAGGCGTGCTGAAGCTGGCGCCGATCGGTGTTGCCGCCTTGGTGTTCAGCATGACGGTACGCCTGGGGCTGGAGATGTTCAGCTATCTTATGGCGTATGTCGGCGTTGTGCTGCTCGCCCTTGGCCTGCACATGTTTGTGGTGTATCCGCTGTCCGTGCGCTTTCTGGGCAAGCGTTCGCCGCTGGCGTTCTTTCTTGATGCTCGTTCGGCGATGTTCACCGCGTTCTCCACGGCGTCCTCGACCGCCACGTTGCCTGTCGCGCTCACTGTCGCCGAGGTGAATCTCCGCTTGCCTCGCCATGTCAGCCGTTTTGTGCTCACGGCGGGCTCGGCGATGAACCAGAACGGCACGGCGCTCTATGAGGGTGTGACGGTGCTGTTTCTCGCACAGCTCTTCGGTGTGCATCTGGATATTTCCCAGCAATTGGTCGTGATGCTGATTTGCGTGCTGGGCGGCATCGGCACCGCCGGGGTGCCGGCCGGATCGTTGCCGGTGATCGCCATGATTATGGGAATGTTCGGTATTCCGCTGGAGGGGCTGGCGTTGATCATCGGCATCGACCGGTTTCTCGATATGTGCCGCACCACGCTGAATGTTACGGGCGACCTGGCCGCCGCTGTTTACGTGGCGCGAGGAGAGGAAGCCGCCATTGCGCAAGCCGGTGAACCCTCATAGACTTTTGACTTCCCTGCTTTGCCAAACCGCCCTCTTGCCAAGGGGGCGGTTGCCCGCTCACCCATGAAAAAATAAATCCATATCCCGCCGCAAAACCTTCCATTGAACGCTGTTTGTAAGGGAAAATTCACTTATAAGGTTTTCAATTCTCCTGGAGTAACCGCGTGAGCGAGGAAATTCTGATTAATATCACGCCGCGCGAGGCCCGCGTGGCGATGGTCGAAAATGGTGTGTTGCAGGAAGTGTGGATCGAGCGCAGCGCGCGGCGTGGTTTGGTAGGGAACATTTATAAGGGCCGTGTCAGCCGGGTGCTGCCGGGGATGCAGGCGGCGTTTGTCGATATCGGGCTGGAGCGTGCGGCGTTTTTGCACGCGTCCGATATTGTGACCTCGCCGATGCCGGGAGAGGAAGTGCTTGCGGAGGGTAAGAAATCCGAAATTACCGATCTGCTTCGTGACGGGCAGGAGGTGCTGGTGCAGGTGGTGAAAGACCCGTTGGGCAGCAAGGGTGCGCGCTTGACGACGCACATCAGTATTCCGTCGCGTTATCTGGTGCTGATGCCGGGTATGGGCACGGTGGGCGTATCGCAACGTATCGAGAACGAACAGGAGCGGCAGCGCCTGAAGGAGATGACAGCGGCGCTGGCGGCGGGGGATGGCGGCGGTTATATCGTGCGCACCGCTGCGGAAGGGGCCACGGAGGACGCCTTGCGCGCCGATATGGAGTTTTTGTGCCGTTTGTGGGAGTCGATCCGCGAGCGTATTCCATCATTGCCGACCGGCGCCGTGGTGCATGAGGATCTGCCGCTGGCGCTGCGCACGCTGCGCGATCTGACCGGCAGCGCGGTGGAAAAGGTGCGCATCGACTCGCGTGAAACCCATCGCCGTGCGGTCGAGTTTGCCGAAAAGTTCATCCCGGAGCTTTCGCAGCGCATGGAGTATTATCCCGGCGAGCGGCCGATCTTCGACCTCTATTCCATTGAGGACGAGATTCAGAAGGCGCTGGAGCGCAAGGTACAGCTCAAGTCGGGCGGCTATCTGATCATCGACCAGACCGAGGCGATGACGACCATCGATGTCAACACCGGTTCGTTTGTCGGCCATCGCAACCTGGAAGAAACCATCTTCAAGACCAACCTCGAAGCGGCGCAGTCGATCGCGCGTCAATTGCGCCTGCGCAATCTGGGCGGCATCATCATCCTTGACTTCATCGACATGACCGAAGAGGAGCATAAGCGCCAGGTGTTGCGCGCTCTGGAAAAGAGCCTGGCGCGCGATCATGCCAAGTGTTACATCAGTGGTGTGTCGGCGCTGGGATTGGTGGAGATGACGCGCAAGCGCACGCGAGAGAGCTTGGCGCATGTGCTGTGCCAACCCTGCCCGGCGTGCGGCGGTCGGGGTATATTAAAGACTCCGGAAACGATATCCTACGAGATATTCCGCGAGATACTGCGCGAGGCGCGCCAGTTCGACGCCAAACAGTTCCTGGTGTTGGCATCGCAGGAAGTGGTGGATTTGTTACTGGAGGATGAGTCAGCCAGCGTTGCGGAACTCGAGTCATTCATCGGCAAGCCGATAAAGTTCCAGGTGGAGTCGCTTTATTCCCAGGAGCAGTATGACGTTGTGCCGATGTGATGCGGCGGTGGATTGTTTCTTTGTTTCGTAGGGTGCGTTTCACGCACCGCGCAGGGGGTGCGCACGGCGCACCCTACACCTCTCCAGAATTTGTAGTCAGTAGCTGTCGTTGTGAAATCTTTTCTTGATATCGCCCGCCGTTGCCATATATTTTTGTGGCTGGCGTTCGTCGTTGCGGTGGTGCTGGCCGCGATCACGATTTCCGTTGTCCGTCTTTGGCTGCCGGAGGCGGGCCACCATCGCGAGGATATCCAGCGCTGGATGACGGAATATACCGGCTTGCCGGTCACCATCGGTGCCATCGACATCCAGTGGCGCGGCTTGCGTCCGCGTCTTGCGCTCAAGGATATTTGTCTCAAGGAAAAACAGGGCGCGCGCGCCATTGTGTGTTTCAGGGAGGCGCAGCTCACCATCGATCTGGCCGCATCGGCGTGGCGTGGCCGGCCGGAGCCCAGCGGACTGACCGTGGCGGGCGCCAATCTGACCGTGGTGCGCCGTGCGGATGGAAGTTTTACCGTCGAGGGTCTGGAAGACATGCCGCCCGATTCCCGTCTTCAGGAGCAATTACAGGAATGGCTGTTGGGCCAGAAATACCTGGTCATCAAGGACAGCCAATTGCACTGGCGCGATCTGCGTACCGGTCGTGTGCGGCATTTCAGCAATGTCAGACTGGATCTGCGCAACAGCGGACAACGCCACCGGTTGGCGGGCGCTGTGACCCTGCCGGCAAGAGGGGGCGGCAAACCTGTCCCAGGCGTGACCGAGGGGATCGTTTTTGCGCTCGATCTGACGGGCGATGTGTTCGCGGCGAATGGCTGGTCGGGCAAGGGGTATGTCAGCGCTACCGGAGTCGATCTGGCGCAGTGGCTGGAAGGGCGCGCCGTCAGAGGCATTACGGCGGATAGCGGCATTGCCGATGTCAAGCTGTGGGGAGAATGGAAGCAGGCCACTTTGCGGCGCTTGGAGGGCGAAGGCGTGCTGCATGATGTGCGCCTGACCGGCGCGGAGACGCCGCTGGAAAATACGGTTCCGGCTCCCTCTCTTTCCATTTCCACGCTGTCCGGGCGTTTCATCTGGCGGCGCCAGGCGCAAGGAGGCTGGGTGCTGGATGCCGATCGTGTCGTAATGGCGCGCGCAGGTGTGCAGGCGCCACCCGCCGCCCGCCTCAAAGTCGCCGTTACGCAATTCGGTCCCGTTACGGTGGTCGAAACGGGCTTTGACCGGTTGCGTTTGCAGGATGCCGCGCCAATGCTGATGCTTGGCGATGCCGTGTCCGGTCCGTTACGCGAAGCTATCGCCGCGTTGCGGCCGCATGGCGATCTGCATGACGCTTATATCAACTATCGCGGCAGCGAGGGCGCGGCGCCCTCATACCTGGCGCGCGGCCACTTCGAAGATCTTGCCATTGCGCACTGGAAGCATGTGCCAGCCGTGTCGGGCTTGAGCGGTGCGCTGCGCATGAATGAGCATTCCGGTGCGCTGGTGCTGGACAGCAAGGGAACGCGATTCGAGTTCGGCACATTGTTTCGTGGCCCGTTATCGGCCGACACCCTCAACGGCCATCTTGCCTGGCGGCGACAGGACGGCGGATGGCGTATTCAGTCGCACGATCTGGCGCTGCACAATGCCGATTTGAGCGGACGGGTGAGCGCCGTGGTCGATGTGCCGGAAAACGGCGCATCGCCCTTTATCGATCTTGTGGCCAGCGCCGGGAATGCCAATCTCGAACACATCTCGCGTTATTTACCGGTCGGCGTGATTCCGCCGAAAGTCGTGGCGTGGCTGGATCGCTCGATCATCAGCGGCCGCGCCACCTCGGTCAGCGCGGTGTTGCATGGCCGGGTGAAGGACTTCCCTTACGATCGCGGCACAGGGCGCTTCGAGGTGCGCTTCGATGTCAGCGACGGCATTCTCGATTATGAACCGGGTTGGCCGCGCATCGAGGAAATCGAAACAGAGGTGGTGTTCGACGGGCGCGGCATGCGGATCAACGCCGTGGGCGGCAAGATCTTCACCACCACCATCAATAGCGCCCGTGTCGCCATTGCCGACCTCGAAGGTTCTCCGCCGGTGCTGACCATCGCCGGCGCCGCGCAGGGGCCGCTTGCCGATGGACTGCGCTTCATCAGGGAAAGTCCGCTCCATGAGTCCACCGGCATGTATCTGGACAAGGCGCGTGCGGAGGGTCATGGCGCGCTCGATCTGAATCTGCGTATTCCCCTGTCAGCGGAACATCCCGATCAGATCAAAGGCGCGCTGGCTTTTGACAACAACACGCTGATCTTCGCCGATGGCGATCTTGAGCTGTCTCAGGTCAACGGCGTGCTGGGTTTCAGCGAATCGGCGCTGAGCGCCCGGGGCATTCGCGCCCGTTTGCTTGGCCAGCAGGCGGAAATCAATGTCGATACGGTCGCCGCGGAAGGTCCCGCAAAAACACCCGGTGATTTACTGTTCGAGGCGCGCGGCAAGTCGGCGGCATCGGCTCTGGCGCGGCAATTCAAATCCCCCTTGCTGAAACATCTCGAAGGCGAGGCCGAATGGCTGGCGACACTGCGCATCCACGAAACCAGAAACAGAAAAACCGCCGCGGCGCTGCGCGTCGAATCATCCTTGAAGGGCATGGCGGTGCTGCTGCCCGCGCCGCTCGGCAAGCCCGCCGCACAGCCTGCAGCGTTTGCCGTTACGACCGAATTCCCGCGCGCGCGCGAAACGCCGTTCAGCGTGCGTTATGGGGATAATCTGCAAGCGGTCTTTACGTTGACCGATGAAGGCGGGGTCGATCGCGGCGAATTGCGCTTCGGCGGCGGCGCGGCGGTGTTACCGGGCAAGCCGGGCATACACATCGTCGGCGCAGTGGCGCGGCTGCCTGGATCGGACTGGCTGGCGTTCTTTAAGGCCGATGCTGATGTTCTTCCCGCCGCGCGCGAACATGAGATCAACAGTATCGACTTGCGCATCGGCGAACTGGAAGTGTTTCGCCAGCGGTTCGACAAGCTCGATTTGCACGCGGAAAACACCGCGCAAGCCTGGGAAGCGCGCCTTGACAGCGCGGGACTGGCGGGCAGATTGCGCTTTCCTCACGCGCCTTCGGCGCCGGTGACGGCCGATCTGGAACGCCTCATGCTGCAAGCGATGCCTGCAGGCGAGGCCGTGTCCGGCGCGGCTCTCGACACCGACCCGCGCCAGATACCACCGTTGCGCATCCAGGCCAAGCGTTTCTCCTACGCGGGCATCGAATTGGGTGGCCTTGCGTTGACGGCTGTGCCTCGACCCGCCGGTTTGCATGTGGACAGCCTGGCCTTCAATTCCGACGCCTTGAAAATCAACGCGACGGGAGATTGGAACATCGACAAGGGACGGCAATCCTCGGCTTTTTCCATTGCGCTGGACAGCTCCGATCTGGAGAAGACTTTCATTCTGTTCAATCATCCCGGCACGATGGAAAATGGTGCAGGGCGCATCGACAGCGATATCCGCTGGAACGCGCCACCGCATGCCTTTTCGTTTGATAAACTGAATGGCAACGTGCGGCTGAATTTCAGGAAAGGGCGTCTGCTCGGCGTGGAGCCGGGCGCGGGCCGCGTCTTCGGCTTGCTGGGGACATTGAATTTCAACGACCTGTTCTCCAAGGGCTTCACCTTCGACCGCATCGAAGGAGAGTTTTCCATCAAGGACGGCAATGCCCAGACCGATAACCTGACGATGGAGGGCCCCGCTGCGAAGGTTGAAATAAAAGGCCGGGTCGGACTGGCGGCCAAGGACTATGACCATCGCGTCACTGTTATCCCGCGCTCGTCCACCACCCTGCCGTTGGCCGGCGCGCTGGCCGGGGGATTGCCGATGGGGGCGGCGGTGCTGCTGTTCCAGAAGCTGTTTCAGCCGGGGCTCGATCGTCTCACGCGCTATCAGTACACCGTGAAAGGCTCGTGGGACAACCCCGTCATAGATGTGCCGCCGCAAGGCAAAAAAGAGGATGCCTCTGGCGACAAGAAGTAACAGATTCAGGGTAAAATAAAACAATGCACTATTTCACGACTCTATCGCGTTCCGCAAAAACACCCGCCTTGTTCGTAGGCGCCTTACTGGCCATTTCGAGTTCGTCCATCGCTCATGCCGCGGATTTTCTGCCGATGGCGGCGCTCACTCTCACCGCCGATCAATGGCCCTCGCCGCGCAATGGCCAGTCCGTCGCCATGCTGCCCCCTTTGGCGGCGGCCATGCAGGACATGATCGCCGCGCCGGACAGCCGCCTCGCCTTGCGCCACCCACGCAGCGATGAGGGCAACGCATGGGCGCAGGAGCTGCGCGACTGGCTGGTGGCATTGGGTGTGTCCTCCGACCGCATCGAGATGATTCCCGCCGCGCCCGAAGGCGTGATTGGACTGGCGGTGTCGGCCGCGAGCGTGCGTGAAGCGGCTGGTGTACCAGGGAAGGAAGCAGCGATTCCCTTCACCGCCGTCGAGCCGTCGCAAGCGGAAGGAGTAGAGGTGCCATGAGCCGCGTCGCCGCCATACAAATGGCCTCCGGGCCGAACGTCGGCGCCAATCTGCTCGAAGCCTCGCGGCTCATCGGCCTGGCTGCGGCCAGCGGCGCCGGGTTGGTGGTGCTGCCCGAAAATTTCGCCATCATGGGCGCCGCGGAATCCGACAAGCTCAAGGTGCGCGAGCAGGATGGGCAAGGTCCGATTCAGGATTTTCTCGCTCACCAGGCGGTCAAGAACAACATCTGGTTGGTCGGCGGGACGATCCCGCTGGCGGCACATAACCCCGGCAAGGTGCGTGCCGCCTGCTTATTGTTCAATCCCGCCGGCCAGCGCGTGACGCGCTACGACAAGATTCACATGTTCGACGTGCGCATTGAGGAAAGCGGAGAGAATTACACCGAATCGGAAACCATCGAAGCCGGTGACACTACGGTGGTGGTGGATACCCCTTTCGGTAAACTGGGGCTGGCGGTGTGTTACGATCTGCGCTTTCCCGAACTGTTCCGGCGCATGCTCGATGAAGGCGTGGAACTGCTGGCGCTGCCCTCGGCCTTCACCGCCATCACCGGCCGGGCTCACTGGGAGACGCTGGTGCGAGCCCGCGCCGTCGAAAACCTGTGCTATGTGATCGCCGCCGCGCAGGGCGGTTACCATTTGGGCGGACGCGAAACCCATGGTGACAGCATGATTGTCGACCCCTGGGGCGTGGTGCTGGACCGCCTGCCGCGCGGATCGGGATACGTCAGTGCCACCATCGACCGCGCGCGCCTGGCCAGCATTCGCCGCAGTTTTCCGGCCATTCAGCACAGAAAGCTGGGATGCTCATAATCGAACAGGATATGCCATGAACACATCGCTCGATATTGCCCGCCACATGCTGCTTGCCCCCGCCAGCCTGGCCGACACCGACCTGAACGACGTGCTTTGCCAAGTAATGGGACACGCTGTGGATAGTGCCGACCTCTATTTTCAGGCCACGCATTACGAATCCTGGTCGCTGGAAGACGGCATCGTCAAGGAAGGCAGCCACAGCATCGACCGCGGCGTCGGCGTGCGGGCCATCAGCGGCGAGAAGACCGGCTTCGCCTATTCCGATGAAATCGCCCTGCCCGCACTGGCCGAGGCGGCGCTTGCGGCACGGGCGATCGCCCGCGGCGGACAACAAAATCAGGTGCAGGCCTGGTCACGCACAGGTGGGCACGACCTCTACCTTCCCGTCAACCCGCTCGGCACCTTGCCTGAGCAGGAAAAGGTGCATCTGCTGGAGTCGCTGGACCTCGAAGCGCGTCAGCAGGATCCACGCATCAAGCAAGTGATGGTCAGCCTGGCCGGTGTTTACGATGTTGTGTTGATTGCCGGCAGCGACGGCACACTGGCCGCTGACATACGGCCGCTGGTGCGGCTCAACGTCAGCGTCATCGCCGAGCAGAACGGCCGCCGCGAGCAGGGCTCCAGCGGCGGCGGCGGACGTACCGGCTATGGATACTTTATCGAAGACGGGCGCGGCTTGGGTTATGCGCGCGAAGCGGTGCGGCAAGCCCTGGTGAACCTCGAGGCGCGCGATGCGCCCGCCGGTGCCATGCAAGTGGTGCTCGGCCCGGGCTGGCCCGGCGTGTTGCTGCACGAGGCCATCGGCCACGGCCTGGAAGGCGACTTCAACCGCAAGGGCACCTCGGCCTTCGCCGGACGCATCGGCGAGCGGGTCGCATCAACGCTGTGCACCGTGGTCGATGACGGCACCCTCGCCAGCCGCCGCGGTTCGCTCAACATCGACGACGAAGGCACACCCACCCAGCGCACCGTGCTGATCGAAAACGGCATCCTCAAAGGCTATATGCAAGACAAAATGAATGCCCGCCTGATGGGTGTCCCCGCCACCGGCAACGGCCGGCGCGAATCCTATGCTCACCTGCCCATGCCGCGCATGACCAACACCTACATGCTGGCCGGTCCGCACGACCCGCAGGAAATCATCGCTTCCGTGAAACGCGGCCTGTACGCCGTCAACTTCGGCGGTGGCCAAGTGGACATCACCTCCGGCAAATTCGTCTTCTCCGCCAGCGAAGCCTATATGATCGAAGACGGCAAGATCACCTACCCCGTCAAAGGCGCCACCCTCATCGGCAACGGCCCCGACGTACTCACCCGCGTCAGCATGGTCGGCAACGACCTGAAGCTCGACGCCGGCGTCGGCACCTGCGGCAAGGAAGGCCAGAGCGTCCCGGTGGGCGTGGGGCAGCCGACATTGCGCGTGGATGGGCTCACAGTGGGTGGGACGAGCGCTTGATGGGCGTGGCCTGGTCAATAGCAGATATTGGCGTTAAGTAAGAGCCATTCGAGTCTGACCCCATTATTCCTCCCACCGAAAGTGGCCACGAATACGGGAGCCAAGCTGACAAGGGATGTTCGATCGCCCGAGGTTAGCGGCGTCAGTCGAACGGACTGACAGCCGCTGGCGCGGCGTGTGGCGGCGGGGGGTTGACATGCAGGAGTTCGAGGAAGCGCTGCGAGGCGCGTTCCCACGAGCATTGCAGCGCGTATTCGCGGCAGCGCTGTCCGTCCAGCCGCAGCGCGGCTTGCGCAGCGCGCGCGAGATCATTGTCATCATCGCATCGGCATTGCGTTCCCATGTCATGCCACGCCCCAGGGCTTACGCAGCAGCCTGGAGCATCTCCTGGGCCCTGGCCTCGACCTCAGGGAGTGTGGACGCAATCAGGCCAGTGTCGAGCGCCTCAGCAACCGTGGGATAG
>SBBG01000069.1 GCA_005240065.1 Gammaproteobacteria bacterium
GCTTGCGCAGTTGAGCGAATTCCTTGAAGCCAGCGCCGAAGATCCCCGCCATACCCGCCAGTGACTGCTGCCGCTGCGTGACCTCCTTATACAGACTGTTCAGATCACTGCCTGACCAGAAGCGTGTCTCGAAGGCGTTCGCCGCCGCGCGCGCGCCATGCAACGCCGCCCACTTGCGGAAGATCAGCGTCCACGAGATCAGCGAAACCACCAGCAACAGCGCCATTACGATCTGCACCAGCAGACTGGCGTTGGCGACAAGGTGTATCAACGATAAATCAGTCTTCACTATCTACCATCTCCTCCACGGCTATCTCGTTCAGCTTGTTCAGCACTTCTTCGGGAATCGCGCGCGGGCGCCATGCGACGGCATCGAGGCAGGCAATCTTGATGCGCCCGGCGCACAACAGCTCATCACCGGCGCGCACAACGTTCTGCTCGAAAACCAGACTGGCACGGCCACGCCGCGCAATCCGGCTATGCACATACAACAGATCGTTGAAGCGTCCGGGGCGGAGAAATTCCACATCGGCCGCGCGCACAGCAAACAGCGCATTCACCCTGACCGCCAGATCGTCCTGCTCGACGCCCAGACAGCGCAGCC
This sequence comes from Gammaproteobacteria bacterium, assembly GCA_005240065.1. Taxonomy (GTDB): domain Bacteria; phylum Pseudomonadota; class Gammaproteobacteria; family Ga007554; genus SBBG01. The sequence continues at coordinate 605 of SBBG01000069.1, forward strand.
ACTCGGTGCGCGCTCGTTCCATGAATTTCAGATAATTGGCGTAATAAACCACCCCGCCGCTATCGGTATCCTCATAATAGACCCGGATCGGCCACACAAATTCATTCACAGCCGCGCAAGCTCCACCCGACAGGTTTTCCAAACCGCAAAATGGTATCACGAAGCCGAAAGAAGAGTAATCGAGGCCGCCTTTCGCGGATAAAAAAACGCGGCCTTGCGGCCGCGTTAAGGGGGGTAAAACACTAACCTTATAAGGAAATGGAGAGAATCAATCGCCAGATGTCTTCATTGTTTTCAGCGCTGCTTCATACTCAGCGGCATCGAGCTTGCCATCGGCATTCTTGTCCGCCCCCCCGAACGCTTCCGTCAATCCTTTTACCTGCTGCGCCTCCGACGTGCTGACGAAGCCGTCGGCATCGGCATCAACCTTGCTGAAATCAGGCATCGGCTGACCGGAAACCCCCAGAAATCCTTGCGCGAATGCCGCTCCTGAAATGATCAGCAGTCCCGCCAGAGCAACATTCAGCAGCATATTTTCCTTGCGATACATACCACAATCCCTCCAAACTCACTTTGATTACCAAAGCCATCCATGGCCCGTCCCTGGGAATTAATCTCCGTTACACATAAAACTATGCAATCACCGGGCCAACAAATTTTTATTATTTAAAATCAATTAAATATAATTTATCTCTCTGTTTATTGTTCCTGCGAGGAAATACCAAAGCCGTCCATGCGTAGCCGGATAACCACGCCGTTTTCCGACCTTGCCGCCAGATTGTTGATTAGGTTCGGTATTTTCTTGTCTCAAAAAAGAGACGGAAATAGACGCAAAGAAAATAATTCTTCTTACTCATTGGGTTATATAAACAAAGACAGGGACAGAAAGGCGATGAGGCGGCGGATTTTTCGCCGCATCAGGATGCAGGCTTGAACAATGCGGGATCGAGATGGTGGCGGTGCAGCAGTTTATAGAATTCCGTGCGGTTGCGCTTGGCCAGGCGAGCGGCCTGAGTGACGTTACCGTTGGTCATTTGCAGCAGTTGCGCCAGATATTCGCGTTCGAAGCGGCTTTTGGCCTCGACCAAGGAAGGAATGTCCGCCGGTTTCTCACGCAAAGCCCTTTGCACCAGCTTTGCCGGAATGATGGGCGTGGCAGTCAAGGCCACGGTTTGCTCGACCACGTTGAAAAGCTGACGCACATTACCCGGCCAAGGGGCGGTCACCAGCAGCTCCAGCGCATCGGGAGAAAAACCGTCGACCTTTTTCCTGTTTTTTTCGGCGAGCTGATCCAGGAAACGCACGGCGAGCAAGGGTATGTCTTCCCGCCGTTGGGCCAGCGTCGGCAAATCGAGCGTGACGACGTTCAGGCGATAATACAGATCCTCACGGAAATCGCCTCTGGCCATCAGTTCTTCCAGGTTGCGGTGGGACGCGGATATCACCCTGACATCGATCACCACACCCTGCGTCGCCCCCACCGGCCTGACGACACGCTCTTGCAGCACTCTCAGCAGCTTGGCCTGGAACGCCAGCGGCATGTCCCCCACCTCGTCGAGGAACAAGGTGCCCTGGTGGGCGGTCTCGAACAACCCCTTGTGATTCTTGATCGCGCCGGTGAACGCGCCCTTGACGTAGCCGAACAGCTCCGACTCCAGCAAGGATTCGGGCATGGCGGCGCAGTTGATGGCGACGAAAGACTTGTCGCGCCGCGGACTGGCCTTGTGGATGGCGTTGGCCAGCAACTCCTTGCCCGTGCCGCTCTCGCCATGGATAAAAACGCTGGCGTCGCTATTCGCCACCAGCCAGGCCTGGCTGAGCAGATCCTCCATGAGCGGACTGCGGCTGATGATATCTTCCCGCCAGGAGGCATCCGCGCCGGCCAGCTCGGCGTGAGGGTGTTCACCGCTCAGCCTGGAAGCCTTTTCCACGTAATCGAGCAGGGTCTTGCTGTCGTAGGGCTTGGTGAGAAAGCTGTAGGCGCCGCGCTTCATCGCCTCCACCGCGTCCGGAATGGAGCCATGGGCGGTAAGAATGATCACCGGCAGCGTCGGATCACGGTCGTGGACACGATCGAATAGCGTCATACCGTCAATACCGTTCATGCGCAGATCGGTGACGATGACACTAGGGCGAACCACGGTCATTTTCGCCAGCGCCTGTTCGCCGCTTTCTGCGGTGATCACGTCGTAACCCGCCGTTTTGAGCCGTATATCGATGAGGCGCAACAGCCCCGGATCGTCATCCACCACCAACACTTTTCGTTTCGCTGTATTCATCTGCTTCGCTGTTTGTTTCGTTTCAGAATGCTTTCCTCGATCGCCTTCAAGGTATCGAGCTTGCGTTGCAGGTCTTCGCTGCGCGCGGTCTCATCCCGCAGTTTGTTGTTCAATGCTTCGTGGCGCTCTTTCAATCCTTTGTACTCTATATCCAAAATATTATAGCGCTCTTTCAGCACCTTCTGTTCCGTCTCGACGGCGGCGTTCCGCTCCCGCAAGCCCTTCTGTTCAGTGATGACCTGACGCAGAAACGCCGCATACTCTTTCAGGGTCTCGTTGGCGGCCCTGTCATCGTTGAGATAACCGTCCAGCAAGCGCTGGGCGCGCGCCTCATCGCGTTTTTCACGCGGCCCCGCCATGCCCAACAGCATGGCGAGCTTTATCCGCTCATCGACGCGAGCGTTTTCCTTGTAACTGCTGTCGGTTTGAACGTACTCCCGGGTAAATGCTTCCGGCGTGAGCGCGGATACCATCCTGAAATAGGCCAGCAAGGGTGCGATCTCGATGTTCGCATCGGGCGCCACAACGACAGGCTTGGGCTTAACGGGTTGCTGCTTGACAAGCTTGCCGCCCAGCACATCGCATCCTGCAACAATGATGCCAAAAACCAGGATAATGGGAAGATAAAAATGGCTACTCTTCATTGGGCCTACCCACTGGCAACGTAACCCGAAAATGCGCTCCCATACCATCTTTTTTATTTTCAACAACTTCAATGCTTCCCCCATGGGCTGACACAAATTCTTTCGCAATCGCCAACCCCAGCCCGGTACCCTTGATATGCCCGTGCTGGGGGACATTGCCCCGGTAAAAAATATCAAATACCTTGCTTTTGTCACTGGGTTCGATCCCCGGGCCGGTATCTGTCACATCCAGCACCACCATATCGATTTTCTCTTGTGCTTCCTCGCCGTTTTCGGAAGAAGTGGAGGTAACGATTTTCGTTGCCGACCCCAGGGACAGACCGATCGTTCCCTTGGGCGGGGTATATTTGACAGCATTGGACAACAGATTATCAACGACAACCCGGAGTTTTTCCCTGTCGCCCGCCACAGTCAATGGCGTGCAATGCTTATCCAAAAAAATGTTCTTGGCAATCAATGCCGCACGGTGATCTTCTATCACCTTGTCAATGAGGTCGTCCAATTTCACCGGACTGAATTCGACATGCGTGCCACGCATACTGGCGATATTGAAATTCAGCAGATCTTCGATCAGAACCTGCAACTGTACTCCATTCTGGCGCAATATCCTGGCGATATCGCGCTGTTCATCGGTCAGCTTTCCCACCGCCTCTTCCGTCAACAACTCGCTGCCTTCGCGGATCGCCGCCAGCGGTGTCTTGAGATCGTGCGAGATATTGCGCAGGAATTTGTTTTTTTCCTCTTCCAGTTCGATCAGACGCAACCGCAGCCAGTCGAGACGCTGGCCGAGCGCCTCCAGATCGCGCGGGCCGCTTACCGCGATGGCGGTGGAAAATTCGCCACTACCCAGGCGGCGTATGGCCTGATCGATGTGACCGATGGGGCGGGCGATCAGAGACGCGAACAGGGCAATCAGGATCATCGCTAGAGGCACCAGCGCCGCACCCAGCCAAAGTAGCATTTGCTGCGCTTCCCAAGCGGTATTTTGCAGAACTGCCATTTTGTGGTTGATGAGTTGATTGCCGTCGGCGAAAATTTCCTTGGCCAGGTCCGAAAGAGAAAGAAATTCGGCGACAACCTCCGCGCTTTCCGCAGAATTACCGGAAAAACTGCCCATCTTGTGAAAGAGGACGCCCGCCTGTTTTTCTGCGTCGATAAGTTTTTGTTTCTGCTTCTGGTCAAGCGGCAAGGAATACAGTATACCGGCGGTTTTCAGAAATTCCTGGTGTGTTTTGGTGTAAGCAGCGAGCAGCTCCGGGTCTTCGAGCACTAGAAACTGCCTTGCGCTGCGTTCCATGGCGACGGCCTGTTCGGCCAGCATACGGCTGTTGTTGGTGACTTGCGCAGTCTGCTCGACCGCCTCTTCGCTTTGCCGTGCCAATCTGTCGACATAGCCCTCGGCGATGATCAGGGCGACGATGAAGGGAAGGGAAACAACGGCGAATCCGGTCAGGATCAGCGCTAGAATGGATCTTGGGCGATAAAAAGTCACGATCTGGCTCGAACAAAGATCTTCCTTGGGGTGAAGCTTGCGGCGGCACACTATCCCGGTGAGCGCTTAGCGAAATTTAATGGCTTTATGGAGCGCCGTCAAATAATTCCAGAGTGTCCTGACCCAAGGTATTCTCTCGCACCGGGGGCGTCAAGCCGAAATACAGGTATGTGCTACGGGTGGCCATGCGGCCGCGTGACGTGCGCATCATGAAACCCTGCTGAATGAGAAACGGCTCCAGTACATCTTCGATGGTGCCTCGCTCTTCGCCAATCGCGGCCGCCAGGCTGTCCACCCCGACCGGGCCGCCATCGAATTTCCGCAAAATGGCCAGCAACAGACGACGATCCATGGCATCGAAACCCTGCTTATCCACGCCGAGCAGATCCAGCGCACGATGCGCGACTTCGCGGCTAACCTGGCCGTTGGCCTTCACTTCGGCATAATCCCGCACCCGCCGCAGCAGACGGTTGGCGATGCGCGGCGTGCCGCGCGCACGGCACGCGATTTCCTGCGCGCCCTCCTCGGCCATCGCCACCCCCAAAATCGCCGCGGAACGCGCCACGATCGAGGCCAGATCCGCCACGCTGTAAAATTCCAAGCGCTGCACAATGCCGAAACGATCGCGCAACGGCGAGGTCAACAAGCCGGCACGCGTGGTAGCGCCCACCAGCGTAAACGGCGGCAGATCGAGCTTGATGGAGCGCGCTGCCGGGCCTTCACCGATCATGATGTCAAGTTGATAGTCCTCCATCGCCGGATACAGCGTTTCTTCGATCAGCGGACTCAAGCGGTGAATTTCATCGATGAACAGCACGTCACGCGCTTCGAGATTGGTCAGTATCGCCGCCAGATCGCCTGGTTTTTCCAGCACCGGGCCGGAGGTATGACGGATATTCACGCCCATCTCATTGGCGATGATACCGGCCAGAGTGGTCTTGCCGAGCCCCGGCGGTCCGAAAATGAGCGTATGGTCCAGCGCTTCACCACGGCGGCGCGCGGCATGGATGAAGATCTCCATCTGCTCGCGCACTGCGGGCTGGCCGGTGTAATCGGCCAGGCACGACGGGCGTATGGCGCGGTCAACCGCCTCGTCCTCACGGGTGCCGGCGGGGGCTATCAAACGGTCGGTTTCGATCATGGCAGATGGAGTGATAACGATTTTCTGTAATCGTATCACAGGACAGGATCAGCCGAATGACTTATGAACGGGGGGCGGCTACCCCTTCGGCTTAGAAAAAAACCCCGTCGGCATACGCAGTGTCAACTGCATGTCGGGCGCGTCGGCGGTGATGCCGACACCGATCGACACATTGATGCTGCTGTCGGGCGTCAGACGGTAGGCGTAGCCCAGTAACAATGACCCCAGCTTGATGGTCTGCGCGCGCGGGATGATCTCGCCGTTCTGTTTCGACTTGCCGATGACGCTGAGATCGTAAGCGATGCTGTACGATGCCTTCTCATTGAGCGCCAGCCCCATGCCAAAATTGATACCAATGGCATCGCCCGGATCAATGCGCTTGAAGTTCCCCCCAAGATCGCGCTCGATGTTCCACAGATAGCTGACGTTGCCGAAAAGCACCGCCGGGTCGGAGGGCAGTACCATCGTCAGACTCGGCTGCACCCCCCAGAAGCCGGAGCCGGTGGGCAGCTCCATTTGCAAACCATTGTTATCGGTGGCCACATCGAAGGGCGACTTGCCGGTATGACTTTTCACGCGCATGTTGCCGATGAGGTGGGGCCACCCTCCCTGTCCCTGGTTCATCTGATAACGCAGGGCAAGCTCGGCATCGCCGATGCCCTCACCATCGACGCTCTTGATAATGTCCCCTTGCACCGGTTTTTCCAGCGGCCGCGCCTGGGTGGTATCGGAGCGGGAAACGTAGGGAAGTTTCGCCTCGACCTCGAAACGGTGAGTGATGCCATAACGCGCCGCGATGGCGCCTATGTAAGTGTCGCGGTTTACTCTTTGGATCTCGATCTTGCCGATAGTGAGCGCCGGGATGATGGTATACCCTTCCAGGGCCACACGATTGACCGACGAATTGGTGTATTGCAGCGACGGCTCAAGGATCAGCCTGCCACGCGGCGTCAATACGCCGCGTTGCTCGGAAGCGAGCGCGATGTCGGGCGGGCGCGGTCTTTCCGGCGCCTGTCCCACGGGTTGCGCCGGCAATGGACCTTTCTCTGCCGGAGAGGCAGTTATCTTCTCTTCCACTGGCGCCGCCGGGCGCGCCGCTTCCACGGGAACAGAAGGTGACCTGGCGGTCTCGGCGGACCGAGGTTGCAAGGCATCGAGACGGCGACGCAAGGATTGGAGCTCCTGCTTCTGCGCCTCCAACTGCTTCATCTGTTCCTCCAGCAGCTTTCTCATCTGAACAAGATCCGCTGGCGGAACGGAAGTCGACTCTTCACCCCACACCGTGAAAGGCGAAAGAAACATGACCATCAGGCCGGCGCAAAGGGCGATTGTTTTTATCATCACGATGGCGGATTTCTATCGGACGGAGTTCGCGACTTGATCGTTCAACATGGCGCCAAATGCCTCGGCGGCCATCGAGCGCAGATTCGAGACTTCCACGTTGATGATGTTCAGATTAGTGATCACCTTGAAATCCATGGCGTTTTGCACGATCATGATGATCCCGTCAGGAAGGGAGGGCGGGATAGTCGCCGATGTACCGCTCGCCTCATTCAGTTGCGGAATATCGATCACCGTTCTCGACACAAGCTCGCCATCCATCACGACGGCGCGTTCGATGCTGAAATTGATTTGCAGATTTCCCGCCGTGAGAAATCCACCGCGCATGACATCCAGCGTTTCGTCATCAGCCCTCTGAAAATCATCCAGCTCGGCCATTGCCGCGTTATTGGCCATCGCCAAAGGCATCACGGTAATGGCGCACAACATCAGGATACCCGCCAGCATGCACCGGAGCACCCGATCGAAATGACAACTCCCGATGTTCCGCAGCCGCTTCATCGCAGATACCGTCCTTCAAAAATCATAGACATTGGGCAAAAACAACATGGAAGAAAGCAAACCGTCTCGGCTGACCCCCTGCTCCATCGGTGCTTGCTCGCGCACTTTCCACTCCTCCGCGCGATTGAATTTCTTTACGGCTATTTTCTCCTCGCTCCGTATCACAAACAAAAGTTTATTCCACATTTCCTCGAATTCCTTGCGCGGGATGATTTTTATTCCGGCGGTGGGATCGCCCACCAACACCTGTGTGTCGCTGACACCCTTGACCACCACGAAATGCTTGTAACCATGGTCGTTGATGAGCACAATGGCCGGGATGCCCTTTCGCGCCAACATGTCCAGAGGTGCGAAAAAGCCGTCGGCACTATAACCGTGCGATTCCAGATAACGCTTGATGTCGAGCAATGAAAATCCTTCCGCGCGGATCTTTTCCTTGTTGCCATGCTCATACATGGCGATGAACACTGTCTGCTCGCTGACCGGATGCTGATAATGGTGCGTCAGCAAGGTCGCCAGCGCGGCCGAGCCGCAACTGAAATCGTATTGCTGTCTGATGACCGTGAGAAAACGAGCCTCGTAAAGACTCACCACGGAAACGGAAAAATTTCCAGCGGAACTCGTCAAGTCCATCGCCCCCGCCCTGCCCGGCCAGGAAAGCGTAAAAATCGCGGCGGCACACAGAGCGACTCTAACGATGGAGAATCGCGTCATCATCGTGACATCTCCAGTCCGTGAGAAAAAGCCTCATTGCTGCAACGTCACATTCAGAATGGTGTTGTTCTGAATGATCACGTTATTCCCTGAGTTCTGTATCACCGTCGGGAAACCTATCGTATCGGCGAATGCTCCCTTGCCGATATTGTTGTTTCCATTCACGCTGGAATAAACGATGTTGTCGTTCAGCCTGGCGCTCAGATCCGCCGAGCTTGCCGGATCCTCCGCCGATCCCGCCATTCCGCTTTGATTCTCCAAATAGGCATTGGAAACCTCGACTCCAAAGCCCGGATCATCAACGAGCAATTCCGGCGGACTGGGCTCCGCCAACCCGGCCGACGCCCAGCACAATGAAACGATGGCCATCACCCTGGCCATCGGGTGAGATAGATAGCGCATTGCCTGTCTCCTTCCAGGAATAAAGCCCGGCGGACACGAGGGTGTCCGCCGGAGGCCTAGGGCAGCAATTACGGGCTAACGTTACCCTGAATCGTGAAGTTCTGCTGAATCAGGCTGTTTTGCCCATTGTTCTGCGCCACTTGCGAGATGCCGGTGGCGCCAGAGAATGCGCTGTTGTCAATGGTGTTGCTGGTCGTATATGTCTGGGTCGACGGCACGCCAATGGTCACCGAGTTGCCGCTGACGGTTCCTTCCAGCACCGCGGAGGCGACAGTGTTGTTGGAGTCATTGACACTGCTGTCGTTGTTGGAGTCATTGACGCTGCTGTCGTTGTTGGAATCATTGACAATCGAGGAACCGCGGGTGGCGAGATTGCCGCTATTGCCCGAATTGTCATCGCTGTCCGTGATGTTGCCGGAATCGTTGGTGCTGTTGTTGCTCTGGTCGACGGATCCACCACGGGTGGCAAGTACGCCGCTGTTACCCGAGTTGTCGTCGCTGTCGGTGATGCTGTTGTCGCTCTGATCGACAGACGAACCACGGGTCGCGATCACGCTGCCTTCGCTGGCCGTATTCGTGTCGTTGTCCGTGATTGTTGCGGTGGTCGTGGTGTTGTAAGAACCATCCACGCTATTATCGCTGCTATCGCTGTTATCGCTGTTATCGCTTTGATCGACAGATGAACCACGAGTCGCAACGACACTGCCATTGTCCGCACCATTCACATCAGCGCTCAGGTCATTTCCATTGCCGGAGTCGGAAACAGTGGTGTTGATGCTGTTATCCGAATTGTCGCTATTGTCCGAACTGTCGTTGTTGGAATCATTTGTGCTGCTGTTGGTATTGTTGGAATCGTTGGTACTGCTGTTGCTGCTCAGATCATTCCCGTTCCCAGAATCAGCGACATTGGTGCTGTTGTCGGAACTGTCGTTGTTGGAATCGTTGATGCTGCTGTTCGTGCTGTTGTCGGAATTGTCCGAACTATCGTTGTTCGAATCGTTCATGCTGTTATCAGTATTGTCGTTGTTGGAATCGTTGGTGCTCGTTGCGGTCGAATTTTCATTCGCCGACGTGCCCTTGTTGTCCGCCGCTGACGATGCCGTAGCCGTTTGAGTCTGTGCCGAGTCCGTCGCGGTGTTGGTCGGATTCGCCCATGCCTGGGATGTGATGCCGAGCGCGATGGCAATGGCGGTGGAGAGTAGTGTCTTGTTCATGTGTGCAGCCTCCATACTAAAACTTTTCAGTTTCCGGGGATGGCGGTTATTCCATCCAGCTATTTTCAAAGAAAGTCTTGTTTAACTTTCTTTGGTATGGAAGTGCATAAAACGTACCATCAATGAAAATTGATGATTAACATAATGAAAAATAATAAAAAATGATATGGCGCATGAAAATTTTATGGTTTTCCTTTTGTAAAGTAATCCGACGCAGGTAAATCTATTTAGATTATTCAGAAATAATGCATCAATAAA
>SBBG01000023.1 GCA_005240065.1 Gammaproteobacteria bacterium
GAGGTCGTGGTCGATGCGAAAACCCCGCTGGACGCCTATCTGAGCGCCATCGAGGCCCCCGAAGACGTGCGCTCCTGGCATCTGGAACGCCATGCCCGCCAGTTCCGCCAGCCGCTTGAGGGTCATTTCCCCCCATTGGCCGCGTACCTCGGGGCGGCGCAGGGCTTGTACCAGATTGCGCGTTTCCTGGTGCAGGACTTGCTGGGTATGGGCCATGGTTTCCAGGTGTTTGGTAATCGAGCCGTAAGCCTCTTTGCGTTCGTTTTCGATGTGGCGCACCTGCTCCTCGGTTTTTTTCAGGGCATCCTTGATCGGCGTGAGCATGCCCTCGATGGCCTTTTCCTTCTTTTCCAGGTCGGCCTGCGCCAGAATTTGGAATTGTCCCAGATTTTCCTTGGCCAGTCGCAGAAACTCTTCGGAATTGCTCTTCAACGCCTGGGCGGAAGCGACCGAGAAGTTTTGCATGAGCTGTTCCTTCGCCTTGTCGATGGTGGCGAGCTTGTCCTGCGCGGCTTGCCGTTCCAGCTCCAGTGTGGTGGTGAGCTCGGCGTTTCTTTTGACGGTTTCGATGAGATGCCGCTGCGAACGGTGCTGGCCGACGAACCAGCCCAGCACGGCGGCGATCGCCGCGACGAAGATCAATGCGATGAAGAAGAAAATGTCGGTCATGGTCGCGAATCGGAAGATAGGGGATTCGGGTTATGGTTTGGGCCGCCTGATCAGTAAATAAATGTAGGGCGGGTTAGCGTTTTTTGCGTAACCCGCCACCGTGCGCAGCACACAACATGTTTTTTAATGAGTGCCTGGCGGCACAGCTGGCGGGTTACGGCGCTGAAAAGCGCGCCTAACCCACCCTACCTCGATTTGTTGATTCTTACGGCCTTATTAACCGTATATCGGCAGTACCTCAAGATTGTTTTAGGTCAGTCAGGCCAGCTCAGGATTTGCAATCCAGTCAAAAATTTCCAGCGGATCCCGGATCATGCCATCGGCATCCCAGGAGTGCGGTTCGTCCGCCTCGCCGATATAGCCGAACAACGCGACAAGCGTTTTCATTCCGGCCCGCTTGCCCGCCTCGATGTCGCGCTGGGCATCGCCGACGTACAGGCATTGCCACGACTGGCTGCCGGCGCGATGGCAGGCGTAGAGCATCGGCGCGGGATGGGGTTTGCGTTCGGGTGTGGTGTCGCCGCTCACGATGCAGGCGGCGCGGTTTGCCAGACCAAGCTGTTCCATCAGGGGATCGGTCAGCCAGGCCGGTTTATTGGTGACCACGCCCCAATTCATGCCGCGCCGTTCGATGATGTCCAGCACCTCGCCCATGCCCGGGAACAGCCGGGTTTCGCGCGCCAGGTGTTCGCGGTAGATGTCGAGAAAGCGCTGGCGCAACGCTGTGAAGCGTGCGTCTTCCGCCTCGAGGTCGAGTCCGAGCCGTACCAGCGCCGTGGCGCCGTGCGATACCACGGGGCGGATGGCGGAGTACGCCAGCGGGGCCAGGCCCTGTTCCTCGCGCACGCGGTTCAGGGCATAGGCCATGTCGGGCGCGGTGTCGGCGAGGGTGCCGTCCAGGTCGAACAGCACCGTGTGTATTTGGTGTGACATCAACCTTCGTCCTTCTCGCACCAGGCAAGATAGTTCACGTCGATATCGTTGCCCAGAGCGTATTGCCGGGTGAGCGGATTGTAACTCATGCCGGTCAGCTCACGCAGTCTCAAACCCGCCGGACGCATCCATTCATCGAGCTCCGACGGGCGGATGAATTTGGCGAAATCGTGCGTGCCCTTGGGCAGCATTTTCAGCACATATTCCGCGCCGAGGATGGCCAGCAGATAGGCCTTGGGAGTGCGATTGAGGGTGGAAAAGAACACCTGGCCGCCGGGTTTGACGAGCCGCGCGCAGGCGCCGATCACCGAGGCCGGGTCGGGTACGTGCTCCAGCATTTCCATGCAGGTGACCACGTCGTAAGCGGCGGGCTGATCTTCCGCAAATTGTTCGGCGGTGATCTGCCGGTAATCGACCTTGGCGCCCGATTCCAGCAGGTGCAGCCGGGCAACGGAGAGCGGCGCGCCGCCGGCGTCGATGCCGGTCACGACGGCACCCTTGAGCGCCATGCTTTCAGCCAGAATACCGCCGCCGCAGCCGACATCCACCACGCGCTTGCCCGCCAGGGGCGCGCGCTGGTCGATATACTCCAGACGCAGCGGATTGATGTCGTGCAGCGGCTTGAATTCGCCGTGCTGATCCCACCAGCGCGAGGCCAGTTGCTCGAACTTGGCGACCTCGCGGGAGTCGATGTTCAATGTGGTTTGTGTCATGGTGGTTAGAATAGCATGTATGGGGTTTGCAGGTAATGTGACATGCCCTGTGCTAATATCGTTCCAGGCTCCTCCAGTCAAGATTTTGTAAGGAAAAAACAACATGAGTCTATGGCGCACCAAATCCGTCGAAAAGGCGCTCGATGCCAGCAACAATGGCGGACTGCACCGCGCCTTGAGTGGCCTCGATCTCACCCTTCTGGGAATCGGGGCGGTGATCGGAGCGGGTATCTTTGTGCTGACGGGTGTGGCCGCCGCGACCAAGGCGGGGCCGGCGCTGGCGCTGTCGTTCGTCGTTTCCGGCCTGGCATGCATCTTCACCGCGCTGGTCTATGCGGAGCTGGCCTCCGCCGTGCCGATCTCGGGCAGCGCCTATACCTACTCTTATGTCGCACTCGGCGAGTTCATCGCCTGGATCATCGGCTGGAATCTGGTGCTGGAATATGGCGTTTCCTCCGCCGCGGTGGCGATCGGCTGGTCGGGATATTTCAATCGCATGCTGGAAGGGATGGGGGCGGGATTGCCGGAAATACTCATCAAGGCGCCGTATGAGGGGGGCTTGGTGAATCTGCCGGCTTTGCTGATCATTCTCCTGGTGAGCGTGATTCTGGCGATCGGCGTCAAGCACAGCAGCCGTTTCAATAACGCCATCGTGGTGCTCAAGCTCGCTGTCATCGCGCTGTTCATCGTAGTGGGGATGGGCCATGTCGAACCCGCTAACTGGCAACCCTTCATGCCTTTCGGCTGGGAAGGCGTGATGGGCGGCGCGGCGCTGATCTTTTTCGCCTATATCGGTTTCGATGCCGTGTCCACTGCGGGCGAGGAGGCGCGCGACCCGCAGCGCGATCTGCCGCGCGGCATCATCGCTTCGCTGGTCATCTGCACCATTATTTATATCATCGTGGCGGCGCTGCTGACCGGCCTGGTGCCTTATACGGAATTGAACGTCAAAGACCCGGTGGCCTTTGCCCTGACGCACGTTGGCGAGCGGCTGGCGGCGAGTCTGATCTCGGTGGGCGCGATCGCCGGTCTCACCTCGGTGTTGCTGGTGCTGTTGTACGGCCAGACCCGCATTTTCTTCGCTATGTCGCGCGACGGGCTGTTGCCGGCGGTATTCAGCCAGGTGCATGCCAAAACCCGCACACCGGTGGTGATCATCCTTGCGACGGGAACCGCTGCCGCGCTGGTGGCCGGTTTCATGCCCATCGGACAAGTGGCGGAACTGGCCAATATCGGTACGCTGTCAGCCTTCATGCTGGTGTCGATCGGTGTGCTGGTATTGCGCCGTACCCAACCTGATCTCAAGCGTCCCTTCAGGACGCCGTTCATGCCCTGGACGCCGATTCTGGCCATTCTGTTTTGCACTTATCTCATCGCCAGCCTGGGTGCGGTGACGTGGTGGCGGTTCATCATTTGGACCGCGATTGGCGTCATGATCTACTTCGCCTATTCGCGCAAACGAAGTCACTTGGCCAAGGTGTGACGATCATGGCTCCACCTTTGGCTGACCGGATTTTTGGTATTATTACCACTATACATGCGATTGCTGGTTATGCCAGTATCCTTATACGCATAAAAAATCTATAGGATCGCATCACCGAAATCGCAAGAGCCAGCGTCAGGATTGGCTCAAGGGGGATTCCCTTATGCCCAGGATCATGCAGCCGGCCCTCGAGGCGCAGCCGTTTTCTCCGGCCAAGACCGCCTTGCCCCAAGGAGCGGGCATATACCCGCGCGAACGTCTCTTCCGCTTGCTCGACGAGCGCCATCAATCTCCCTTGATCTGGATTTCCGGCCCGGCGGGCGCCGGTAAAACTTCGCTGATATCGAGCTACGCGAAAGTGCGTGGTTTGCCCGTGCTGTGGTACCAGATAGACGACCGCGACAGCGATCCCGCCAATTTTTTCTACTATTTGAGCCTGGCCGCGCGGAATCTCGATCCTTCCAACAAGACGGCCTTGCCGCTACTGAGGGAAGAGTATCTGGCGGATCTTCCTGCCTATAGCAGGCGATATTTCAGCGATCTCTACCGCCGCGTGAAACCGCCGTTCCTGCTGGTGCTGGACGATTGTCACGAAATAGCGGATCAATCGTCCCTTTATCAGATCATACAGCACAGTCTCTCGGAGTTGCCCGTGGGGGCGGCGGTGGCGATGGTCAGCCGTGGTTCCCCGCCCGCTTCGTTCGCCAGGCTGCGGCTCAACCGTCAAATGAAAGTCATTGACGCCGAAACGCTGTGTTTGACGGTCGATGAGTTGCGTGATCTTGCGGTGACGTCGGGCAACGCGCGCGTCGATGAAAGCTGGCTGCTGGCGTTGCATGAAAAAACCCGCGGCTGGGCGGCAGGAGCAGTCATGATGCTCGAGTCCGCGAAAACGCATCCGGCCTTGCCGGCGGAGGTGGACCAAGCATCTCTCGATGTCATTCATGCCTATTTTGCCAGTGAGGTGTTCGCTAAGCTCGATGCGGAGACCCAGGAGTTTTTATTGCAGACCGCCTTTTTCCCCAGCATGACTCTGAACATGGCGGCGCAGCTTACCGGCCGGCTTGATGCGGCGGAGATACTCTCGGACGTGGGGTGTAAGCATTATTTCACCGAAATGCACACCAGCACCGAGACACTGTATCAATACCACGATCTGTTTCGCGGCTTTCTTTTGTCTCAAGCCCGAGTGTCGTTTTCCGTGGCGCGCATGACCGGGATTCAGCGCCGCACCGCGCAAATTCTAGAAAACACCGGGCACATCGACGAAGCCATCGCGCTCTATCTTTCCCTGGCGGACTGGAATACCGCCACGACGGCGATATTGAAATACGCCGCCGCACTGGCGGTTCAAGGCCGCGCGCGAACCTTGGAACGCTGGATACGCGCCTTGCCTCACGAAGTCATCGAGCGCACGCCGTATTTGCTGTATTGGCTGGGCAACTGCCGTTTGCCGTTCAGCATCGGCGAGGCCCGCGCCCTTTATGAAAAGTCCTACGAGCTTTTCAAGAAGCAGGGGCAGCCCGAGGGCGAATATCTATCGTGGTCCGGTATCGTCGATACCTATCGCTACGAATGGGGCAACTTCACTCCTCTGGATCGCCATATCATGGAGCTGGAAGGTTTGCTCGCCCGCTATCCGCGCTTCCCTTCGCTCGAAATCGAAATCCGTGTGCTATCTAGCATGTTCGGCACGCTGATCTATCACCGGCCCTCGCACCCTATGTTTCCGGTATGGGAAGAGCGGCTGAAAACACTGATGCAAGAGTGCGCCGACAGGAATCATCGCCTCATCATGAGCATCAATCTCTTGCCATACTATTTCTGGACCGGAAAATTCGCCAAGGCGTGGCTGATTTTTAATGCCATGGACAAGGAGGTCGACGCGCCGGATGTGCCGCCCTTGATCCAGATCACCTGGCGCTTGCAGAAGGCCTTTTATCATTGGTTGGCGGGTTCCACTGAAACGTGTTTCGCCGCCGTGGAAGAGGGCTGGAACATCGTCACGCAATCCGGCGTGCATGTCAGGGATTACCTGTTGCTGGGGCAGGGTGCGTCAGGCGCGCTGGCGGCGGGCAATCTGCCGATGGCCGAAGACTACATACGGCGCATGGCGCCGGTATTGAATGCGACGCGCATGCTCGATGTCGGTTATTATCATTACCAGGCCGCCTGGCTCGCTTTGTTGAAGGGCAACCTGCCGCACGCGCTGGAACATGCCAAAACCGCAACGCAGTTGGCGACGACGGCGGGCACGCCTTTCCCGCTCGCGCAGTGTCTCGCAGGGCTTGCGCAAATTCTCTTCGAGCATGGCCAAAACGCACAAGCGCTGGCCCATCTCGCCCGCGCCCGCCGTATCGGTCACGGCATGAGCAGCGAGCTCATCGAATACCACTGTCTGGCGCGCCT
Organism: Gammaproteobacteria bacterium; assembly: GCA_005240065.1. Lineage (GTDB taxonomy): Bacteria > Pseudomonadota > Gammaproteobacteria > Ga007554 > SBBG01. The sequence goes on from SBBG01000023.1 coordinate 6,208, forward strand.
GGCGTTGTATGCACTGGATCGCGGAAAACGAGCGGCGGGCATTTCCCTGCTGCGCCGTGTCTGGGCGCTGCACAAAAAGATGGGCAATGTCAGCCTGCCGTTCTGGCCGGCGCCGGGAGTGTCCAGATTGTGCGCTTACACGCTGGAGGCCGGCGTTGAAAGCGATCATGTCAAAGATTATATACGGCGCCGGGACCTGGAATTTCCGGACGGCGCGCCTGCCACAGAACATTGGCCCTGGCCGTTGAAGATATACTCTCTGGGCCGTTTTCAGGTGCTCAGGAATGATGCGCCGCTGCTTTTTGCCGGCAAGGCGCAGCGCAAGCCGCTGGAGTTGCTGAAGGCCCTGCTGGCTTTTGGCGGCCGGGATGTCGGCGTCGATCAACTCGCCGAAGCATTATGGCCCGATGCTGATGGCGATGTCGCACGGCAAGCCTTCAATACCACGCTGCACCGTTTGCGTAAACTGCTCGATCACGATAAGGTGCTATCGCTGCAAAACGGGCGGCTGTCGCTCGACGCGCGTCACTGCTGGGTGGATGCCTGGGTCTTGGGGCGTACGCTCGGGCAATTGCAAGGTCAGCCTTATGACGGCAAGAATACCCGGGAACTGTTGGATAAAGCGTTCAGGTTGTATCAAGGTCCGTTTCTCCATCAGGAAGGCTGCGCCTGGGTCCTCGCGCCGCGCGACCGTCTGAAAAGCAAATTCCTTCGCCAATTGGGCGATTTGTGTCACCGGCTGGAAGAGGAGGGCGACTGGAATCAGGCGGTCGATTGCTACAACAAGGCTTTGGAGGTCGATCCCTTGTCCGAAGCGTTTTATCAACGCCTGATGCGCTGCTATCAACAGCAAGGCCGCCGCGCCGAAGCACTGGCCGTCTATCAGCGTTGCCAAAAGACCCTCGGTGCGGTGCTCGGGCTGCCGCCGTCGATGGAGACCGAAGCCATCCGGCGAAGCTTGGTTGGGGGATGATCCTTACTAATCCGCCAATCCAGCAGTTTCGTAGGGTGCGTCTCACACACCACACGGACGGTGCGCGCGGCGCCCCCTGTTCTTGGGGGAAGAGCCGGAAAGCAGGTGGCTTTAATTGCCGGATTAATAGTCTTTATGCTCAATCGAGATGCCGATGATCTCGATGAGCACGCCCAGGGCGAGTACCGCCATGCCGGCCCATTCCTCGGTTTCCGGGGCGAAAAACATCAGCACGCCACCGAGTGTCACGAGGGCGAATGATATGATTCGTCTGGTTCGCGGATTTCTTATCATGAATTGCGCTCGCCTTCGAGGTAGAATCGACGCGCGGCGGTTTCCGCCGCACCCGTTTTGATATCCGCGCCGGCAGCGCCCAGCACCTCGTCCAGCGCGCGCAGACAAAGCATAACGTTCTCTTGCCGGCTGCCGTGGCCCATTAAGCCGATGCGCCAGATCTTGCCCGCCATGTCGCCCAGGCCCGCGCCGATTTCGAGACCGTAATCGTTTGAAGAGCCTGTTTTCATCATTGCCTCCAGAGAGCTTGTCTACGCCATGGCATCATATCGAAAAAATGATGGAGTGAGGACGATTTTCCCATAAAATGGGGAAAGAAGAATGGATTGCTCAGATACATCCAGATTCGCGCATCCCGCGTATATGTCCATGCCGGCCCTTGCCGGGACGAATGTGTGAGGATGAAACGAGGGAGATTTATATGGCGAATGTAAAACAAGTTCAAGAAATGTATGCCGCATTTGGGCGCGGTGATGTGCCGGCGATCCTGGCCGTGTTGGCCGAAGATGTCGAATGGGAATATGGCGTGAATTCGACCGGCGTGCCTTGGCTTCAGCCGAGACGCGGACGTGCCGAGGTAAAGAAATTTTTCGAGGCGCTGGCCGCCGTGGAGATTTCAAAATTCCAACCCAGGACATTCCTCGAAACTGGAAACATCGTGATCACGCTGATCGATCTGGAGGCGACCGTCAAGGCGAGCGGCCGAAAGGTGATCGAAGAGGACGAAGTGCATATCTGGCGCTTCGACGATCAAGGCCGGGTAATCCGCTTTCGGCATCGTGTCGATACGCACCAGCATCTGATGGCGCTGAGACCATGAGCACGGAGAAATACTCGAATCGGTGTCCCCACTGGTCGCTCTACGCCTTCATTCCCGGCGTCACGCTACTCCTTTTTCTGGATTCAGCATGGCTGCATGAACGCGGGCTGGACGGCCAGTGGCTGGCGGATGTGTTCACCATCCTTTATTTCGCTCTGATGATGCGCACGCTGGACGATCCTCCGCTATGCCGCATGATGTGGTTGGCGGTGTTTATCTCCGCCATCTGCGAGGTGATCGGCAGCATGGTCATGGAAGTATGGATTTACAGAAACGCCTATGTACCGCTGTATGTGCCTTTCGGACATGCCATCGTCATTGGCAGCGGTTTCCAGGTGCTGCGGTTCGCCTGGACGGAACGGCATCGCCGCGCCATCATCGCTGTGGGATGCGTTATCTATTCCGGTTTGATCGCGGCGGCGTTCGTGCTGTGGGGTGATACTTTTTCCGTCGCGCTGGGCCTGTTTCTGGCTGCGGTGCTGCTGCACGGAAGAAATCGCCTGTTGTATATGTTCATGCCGCTACCCGTGCTGTTCGTGGAACTGGTGGGCACCGCCTTCGGCTGCTGGCATTGGCCGCCCGCGCCTTTCGGAGTGCTGGCCACCACCAATCCGCCGGTGGGTTCCATCGCGCTCTACGTTATTCTCGATATGGTTGTGCTGATCGCCGCATCGTGGTGGAGCCGCGTGGGGCGGATCATGAGTACCGCTTCGTCCTGAGCCTGGTGTCAAGTCGCGATCAGGTGATCACCGTCGGCGCTTCACGCCCCGTCCTTTCCTTGATACCGGACAGCTCGTTGGCTATCGCGATCAAATCGGCCAGGGCCGCCTGCGTGTCTTGTCCATGCTTGCCGGGCTGCGGTTCGTAGTCCTCAATATAGATGCGTAAGGTGGCGCCTTCCGTGCCGGTGCCGGAGAGTCGGAACACGATGCGCGCGCCGTCGTCGAAGACGATGCGGATGCCCTGGCCGGTGCTGATACTGTGATCGACCGGGTCGGTGTAGCTGAAGTCGTCGCTATAGGCGATGTGGCGCTGACCGAGCTGCTTGTCTTTCAGCCCCGCCATTATCTCGTGAAGGTGCTTCATGACACCCTGCGCCGCCACCGTTTCCAGCTCCTCGTAATCGTGACGCGTGTAGAAATTGCGACCGTAGTGCGCCCAGTGCTGGCGCACTATATCTTCCACCGGCTGATGACACGCGGCCAGGATGTTGAGCCAGAACAGTACCGCCCACAGGCCGTCCTTTTCGCGCACATGGTTTGATCCGGTGCCGAAACTCTCCTCGCCGCACAGCGTGACTTTGCCGGCGTCCATCAGATTACCGAAGAATTTCCAGCCGGTGGGGGTTTCATAACAGGCCATGCCGAGCGCTTGCGCCACGCGGTCCACCGCCTCGCTGGTGGGCATGGAGCGCGCGATGCCGGCGAGGCCGTCGCGATAACCGGGAGCAAGCGTGGCGTTGGCGGCGAGAATCGCCAGGCTGTCGCTGGGGGTGACGAAGAAGCGCTTGCCGAGAATCATATTGCGATCGCCGTCGCCGTCGGAAGCGGCGCCGAAATCGGGCGCGTCTGCGCCGAACATGATGTCCACCAAGTCATGGGCATAGGTGAGGTTGGGGTCGGGGTGGCCGCCGCCGAAATCCTCCAGCGGTACGGCGTTCATCACCGTGCCCGGTGGTGCGCCCAGGCGTTTCTCCAGGATTTCCCGCGCATAGGGGCCGGTCACCGCGTGCATGGCATCGAAGCGCATGCGAAATCCGCCGCCGTTCAACAGGCCACGGATGGCCTGAAAATCGAACAGCGATTCCATCAGTTCCGCATAATCGTTCACCGGATCGATGACCTCGATTTGTGTATCACCGAGCCGGGTGCGGGCCACCGTGTCCAGGGGCACGTCGGCGGCGTCGAGAATACGGTAACACTCGATCTGGCGGGTGCGCGCATGAATGGCGTCGGTGATCTTCTCCGGGGCCGGGCCGCCATTGCCGATGTTGTACTTGATGCCAAAGTCGCCGTCAGGGCCGCCCGGGTTGTGGCTGGCCGAGAGGATGATGCCGCCGAAGGCGGCGTGCTTGCGTATCACGCAGGAAGCGGCGGGGGTGGAGAGGATGCCACCGCGCCCCACCAGCACCTTGCCGAAGCCGGCTGCGGCGGCCATTTTGAGGATGGTCTGGATGGCGATGGTGTTGTAAAACCGCCCGTCGCCGCCAACGACCAGGGTCTTGTCCTGATAATCCTGGAGTACATCGAAGATGGACTGGACGAAATTTTCCAGGTAATGCGGCTGGCGGAAGACGGAGACCTTCTTGCGCAAACCGGACGTGCCGGGTTTTTGGCCTTCAAAGGGGCGGGTGGCGACGGTGTGTATTGTCATGGCAGGTCCGTGCTGGGTTTGGTATATCGACATTCAAGCATAGACTGGCAAGGAAAGCGAGGGCTTACCCGGATCAGGTGGCTGCAAGTATAATCTTCCGATCGATGATGCCTGGTGTGTCTTGCGCGGGGTGAGAGACCTTCCTGCCTGGTTGCGTGATAGCGACGACGTTGTCGGCTGAAGTTTTTTACCCCCGTGAAAAACTTTCGGAGGCCATAGCAAGATCTGATAACACTCAGAGATCCCTTAATCCGCCTGAAAAATACTTCAAATGCGCCCACACGGCGTTGCAAAGTCTGCCATAACGCCCCCGTTTTTAGGGCCCCTAAAAAAATCGAAACCTCTAGCAAAAATCACCTTGACTTTTGCAAAAAATACTTCATAGGTTATTTCTGTCACGCAAGAACCAAAATAAAGAACCATAATACGCATGGAACGCCAAGCCTGATCTTTCCTCGCCGCGTTTCAGTGTAACTTTCCCTCTTCGCGCAAGACTTTCTTGCGGCACGCCGCCACCATGTCCTTTGCGGCAAATTTCCCGGATAGCCGGGCAGGGCTTTTCCTGCCTGGCGGGGTTTCTTTCGGTCATTAAACCAGCTATGTAGGGTGAGCGCGGTAGGTTGGGATGAATGAAATGAAGCCCAACAATCGAGGGCGATGTTGTTGAAATGTGGGCGGTGAGACATGCGGAGTGGTGGACATTGGCTGGATGTGTTGGGCTTCGCAAGCTCAGCCCCACCTATTGCGGCCCGGGTCGGTCGATATGGAAAGACTCTTCACCCATTACGCTGCGATAATGGATAAAAGTCGAAGAAGAGAATGCAATGGAACCAATCTCACTCGCGCTGATCACGAA
>SBBG01000005.1 GCA_005240065.1 Gammaproteobacteria bacterium
CGGCAAAAAGCCGTCGCCCTGAAAGTCTCAGGTCAACCTCACTGGAGCTGGGGAAGATGATATTCCGGTCGAGATCACGCTCAGAATCATGGATCACAATGGCGTTGAGCAACTTTAATGGTTTATGCCTTGATTGTTTTAAGCGATAATCTGCTTTTCGGCGCATGGCTTCCGGGCCATCGGCGCGGGGCATCAAAAGAAATTGCAGGTATCTAAGCGGGTATAAAATCAAAAATCCTTGAACATAGGCGATACACAACAAAATGATGGCTACGATATGCTTCTGATGATCGACAACTACGACTCCTTCACCTACAACCTGGTGCAATACCTGGGCGAGTTGGGGGCGGAGGTGCGGGTGTATCGCAATGACCAGATCACGGTGGAGGAGATCGTGCGTCTGGATCCGGATCATATCGTGATTTCGCCGGGGCCTTGCACGCCGAACGAAGCGGGTGTTTCGATGGCGGTCATCGCGGCGTTTGCCGGCAAGGTTCCTATTTTGGGCGTATGCCTCGGGCATCAAAGTATCGGCCAGGTCTTTGGCGGTCGCATCGTGCATGCCAAGCAGATCATGCACGGCAAGACCTCGATGGTTCATCATCGCGATGCCGGTGTATTTCGCGGCCTGCCCAATCCTTTCGAGGCGACACGCTATCATTCTCTTGTCATCGAGCAGGCGAGCTTGCCCGAGTGTCTGGAAGTCACCGCTTGGACGAAAAGCGAAGACGGCGGTATCGACGAGATCATGGGTGTGCGCCACAAGCAGCTCGCGGTGGAGGGGGTGCAGTTTCATCCTGAATCCATCCTCACTCAGCACGGCCACGCGCTGTTGAAGAACTTTTTGGAAATCAAGCGTTGAGAGGCTAAGACAAATGGACATGCCATCCGCCATACGCGCCGTGACCGAGCGCCATGATCTGACTTCCGGCGAAATGGCAGAGGTAATGCGTCTCATCATGAGCGGCGGGGCGACGCCGGCACAGATCGGCGGTTTCCTCGTCGGGTTGCGTATGAAGGGCGAGACGGTGGACGAGATCGCCGCCGCGGCGCAGGTGATGCGTGAGCTGGCGACCAAGGTAGAGGTTGGCGGTCCGCATCTGCCACATCTGGTGGATACCTGCGGTACGGGCGGTGATGCCGCCCATACCTTCAACATCTCCACCGCCAGCGCCTTCGTCGCCGCCGCCGCGGGTGCGAAGGTCGCCAAGCACGGCAATCGTTCCGTGTCGAGCAAATCCGGCAGCGCCGATGTGCTGGAAGCGGCCGGGGTGCGGCTTGACCTGACGCCGCAGGAAGTGGCACGCTGCGTCAATGAGGTCGGTGTAGGGTTCATGTTCGCGCCCGCGCACCATGGCGCGATGAAGTACGCTATCGAGCCGCGCCGCGAAATGGGCGTGCGCACGCTGTTTAATCTGCTCGGGCCGCTCACCAACCCCGCCAGTGCGCCGAATCAGGTGCTCGGTGTGTTCAGTGATGCCTGGCTGGAGCCGTTGGCGCAGGTGCTGGCGCAGCTGGGTAGCCGCCATGTGCTGGTGGTGCATGCCGAGGATGGCATGGACGAGATCAGTATCGGTGCCGCGACCAAGGTGGCCGAACTGAAAGAAGGCCGCGTCGTCACCTATATCATCACGCCGGAGCAATTTGGCATGCGTCGTGCCGACATCGCCAGCCTCAAGGTCGCCGATGCGCGGCACAGTCTCGCCATGATATATCAAGTGCTGGACAACACCGCCGGCCCGGCGTGCGACATCGTGGCGTTGAATGCCGGGGCGGCGATTTACGTCGCCGGTCTGGCGCACACCATTGAGCAGGGTGTGCGCAAAGCGAGCGAGGTGATTGCCAGCGGCGCGGCGCGGGCCAGGTTGGAGGCGCTGATCGAGTTTACCCATAGCCTTTAAAAGCTTCTAGGGTGCGCCATGCGCATCGTTTGCCGCTATTACGGTGCGAGCGGCGCACCCTACCCCCCACGGGTGCATCGCTGTAATTGAGTTGGATATGAGCCAGACCCCGGACATTCTCAAGAAAATCCTCGAACGCAAAGCCGAAGAGATCGCCGAGCGCAGCGGCGTGTTATCGATCCGCAAGTTGAGCAAGCGCATCGAGGCCGCGTCCGCGCCGCGTGATTTCATCGGTGCGATCAAGGCCAAGCTGGCGGCGGGCTTGCCCGCGGTCATCGCCGAAATCAAGAAGGCCTCGCCGAGCAGGGGCGTGCTGCGCGCGGATTTTCATCCCGCCGAGATCGCCAAGAGCTACAAGTATGGCGGCGCGGCATGTCTGTCGGTGTTGACCGATGCGGATTTTTTTCAGGGTTCCGAGGAGTATCTGCAACAGGCGCGCGCCGCTTGCGGCCTGCCGGTGTTGCGCAAGGATTTCATCATCGACCCCTATCAGGTTTACGAGGCGCGGATGATCGGTGCCGATTGCATCCTGCTCATCGTCGCCGCGCTGGATGACGCCACCATGCGCGAACTCGCGCAATTGGCCGAGCGCCTCGGTATGGCGGTGCTGGTGGAAGTGCACGACGCCGAGGAGCTGGAGCGCGCACTGTTGCTCGATACCCTGCTGATCGGCATCAACAACCGCGACCTGCGCACCTTCAATGTCACGTTACAAACCACCCTCGACCTGTTGCCAGGTATTCCCCGCGATCGCATCGTGATCACCGAAAGCGGCATCCTCGCCCCGCAAGACGTCGCGCTGATGCGCGATCACAATGTTCATGCCTTTCTGGTTGGCGAGGCGTTTATGAGGGCTGATGATCCAGGAAAGGCGCTTGCGGGATTGTTTTTCGGCGGGTGACTCAGGGAAAGAGATGGGACTTTCCATTCTCTAGTGCGCAGGAAAAAATCCACGCGTCATACAATCGGGGCATGACGCGTGGACCCCCTCCCACCGGCGTTGCCTGGATCCTTCCGCCGGGGCAGCGAAGCATCCAGGCTAGCGCGTTCCATGCACCACGATGGTCTTTCCCTTGACGGAAATCAGGCTCTGGTCTTCCATGCTCTTGAGCACGCGGCCCACCATTTCGCGCGAACAGCCGACGATGCGGCCGAGCTCCTGACGGGTGATGCGTATCTGCATTCCCGCCGGGTGCGTCATGGCGTCCGGCTCCTTGCACAGGTCGAGCAGGGTGCGGGCGATGCGCCCCGCGACATCCATGAAAGCCAGGCGACCAACCATACCACTGGTACGGCGTAAACGCAATGCCATTTGTGAAGCCAGTTCAAACAGGATGTCCGGGTCGTCCTTGGCGAGCTGGCGAAAGCGTGTGTAGCCGATCTCCGCCACTTCGCACTGGCTGCGGGCGCGCACCCAGGCGCTGCGTTTTTTCTGCTCGTCGAACAGGCCCATTTCACCAAAGAAATCGCCGGTATTCAAGTAGGAAAGTACGATTTCGTGTCCGTCCTCATCCTCGATGAGCACCGTTACCGAGCCGTCGACGATGTAATAAAGCACGTCGGGGGCATCCCCGGCGTAAATCAGCACGCTCTTGGCGGGGTAGCGCCGCCGGTTGCAATGCGTCAGAAATCGTTCGATCGCCGGGCTCTTGGCGGTTTTTTTAATGGCCATGACTCATCTCCTTGATGGTTTGCCAGTTACAGCAGTGTTAGCGGACGATAGCGGTTTTTTTGGAGGGTCATGTGATAAGCTTCACAAAATGTCTGTGGAGAAAATCATGAAAGCGCGTCTAAAGTGGGTGCAGGATGTGATGTGGGTCGCCGAATCGGAAACCGGCCACGCGGTGGTGATGGATGGCGCGCCGGAGATTGGCGGGCGCAACCTCGGCATGCGGCCGATGGAGATGTTGCTGCTGGGTATGGGGGGGTGCACGGCGATGGACGTGATCTCGATTCTCAAGAAGTCGCGCGAGCAGGTGACGGATTGCGAAATTCAGATGGAGGCGAAACGGGCCGAGGATCATCCCAAAGTATTCACCGCCATCCATGTCCATTTCATCGTCACTGGCAAGGCGCTGAAAGAGGCCACGGTGAAGCGCGCCATTGATCTGTCGGCGGAGAAATACTGCTCGGCGTCGATCATGCTCGGTAAGACCGCCAGCATCACCCACGATTACGAGATCCGCGAAGAGAGTTAACGTGATGATCCAGCCCAAATCCACCGGCGGTATGCGTCATGTCGCCCTGTTCGTCCAGGATCTGGAAGCCTGCGAGCATTTCTATGTGGATCTGCTGGGCATGAGAGTGGAATGGCGGCCAGACCCCGATAATGTCTATCTGACCTCCGGCAACGACAACCTGGCGTTGCACCGCGCGCCCGCCGGATTCAGCCCCGAAGGGCCGCAGCGTCTCGACCACATCGGTTTTATCATCGAGTCACCGC